>CAIQWF010000035.1 GCA_903875455.1 uncultured Pseudomonadota bacterium | reverse complement strand
TTATCACGTAGCCGTGTTGAAAGGTACCGATGTTGACCAACCGAGAAACTTAGCCAAATCAGTTACGGTTGAGTAATCAGTCGTTGTAGAGACGCAATAGTTGCGCCTCTACGCTTATCCTTCCATAATTTTTTTCAAAAATGGGATAGTCAATTTGCGCTGCGCTGACAATGTGGCTTTGTCTAGTTGTTCCAACAAAATCCATAACGAAGGTAAATCACTGGCGTAATGACTAAGCAAAAAATGTCCGACTTTCGGCGTAATCGTCAAACCCATGTGGCTGGCCTTGCAAATCAGCGCAGAAACACTTTCTTCATCTGCTAGTGGCTTCAGTTTTAACACCAAACCATTCAGCAAATGCCTTTTTAAATCCGGCAATTTGATATCGATATCGTCAGGATGAATTTGGGCAGTTAAAATCAGCCGGTGATTGTTTTCCAGATGTTGCTGAAAGAAATTTAAAAAAGCCTGTTCCCAATCCAGCAGTCCGGCAATTTCGTCTACATCATCAAAACAGACCAGTTTAACCTGTTCTAATCCTTCAAACATATCCAACGTCGGCAATTTACGTTTATCAAACGGATAATAAAAAGGATTCATGCCTTTTTGATGTGCAAGCTGGCAACTGGCTTGCAACAGATGACTTTTACCGTACCCCTCATCACCATAAAGAAAAATCTGCCGCTCACCTTCGCCAGAAATTAACTGATGTAATTCTTCAATAATTTCAGAATAAGAACCCGGATAAAAGCTGTCAAAACCTTTATTGGCTTGAAATTCAAACTGTAGTGGAAATTGTAGGCTCATTGTTTGTTTGCCCGTCCGCTAAAGCGCACATAAAAAGTTGCACCAAAAAACAGTAATAAACTGAAAAACACTTCCAATTCAGCCAGTAACCGTTCGTCGGCATTGCTATATGCCTCCATCGTTCCATGAACGAAATAAATCAAACTGATATAGGCAGCCCAGGCACAGCTTTTCAGGTTGGTATTCAGCAAGCCTTTTAACGGCAGTAATAACGGTGTCACTGCAAACAGCAACACCATTGCCACCGGAAAACGACTGGAAGGAGCCAAAATCGTATTCCATAACATTAGCAGTGCGAACAGGCCAAAATAACCCGCTAATGCTGCGTAATGATAATAGTGTGTTTTCATTTATTTCGATTTTAACTTAATCGCAGTTTCTGCCAGTCTCGCCCCTAATGCCTGGCAAATGGCCTTTTCATGGTCGGTTAAATCCGGGCTGCCGTTGGACAAATGACTTGCGCCATAAGGCGTACCACCGGAAGTGGTTTCTCTTAAGGCGATTTCAGTGCTCGGAACACTCATGATCAGCATTCCCTGGTGCATTAACGGCACCATCATCGATAATAAAGTGCTTTCATGTCCTGAGTGCATACTGCCGGTTGAAGTAAATACCGCAGCAGGTTTGCCGTTTAAGCCGCCGGAAAACCACACTTCTGAGCTGCTATCAATAAAATATTTCAACGCTGCCGCCATATTGCCAAAATGAGTCGCGCTGCCTAACGCCAAACCATCACACTGTTTCAAATCGTCAATAGTGGCATACGGTGCGCCTTTTTCAGGAATGGTATCTGCCACTTTTTCGCATACAGGAGAAATTTCAGGTACGGTTCTGATAACCGCTTCTGCTCCGGCTGATTCCACGCCGCGAGCAATGTGATTAGCCATTTTTTCAGTATTGCCATAACGGCTGTAATAAATAATCAGGATTTTTGTCATGTTTCTAAAGGTAAGATTTAAAATTCAAAACTAAGCGAAGTTTCTTATTTCATTGCACACTTAGTTTCGGGTGTTTTACGTTTAATCATACAGGTAATAAACTCGTCTCTAGCTTTTTGTGCTTGGGTTGATTTTTCTTCAAGCTTTTTAAGATTTTCCTCTCTAACTTTTTGAGCATCTTTATTTGCTTGAATTGAATTTTCTGTAAGCTCCTTGAATCTGTAAACTCTGTACTCATTCAAACCAAGCTGTAGCAATGCGCCGATTATCATTATTGATACAATGATTTTAATTGATGGTCGCATATTTAAACCATCAAAGTGTGTTGTTCGGGCTGTCTGTGATTCTTCATAAGGTAATTGTTTTTAAGGTGTTAATATTGCCAAAACCGCTTCCGGTGGTCTGCCAATCGCGGCTTTATCATTTGCCAGCACAATCGGACGTTCTATCAATTTAGGCGTATTAATCATGCTATCAATTAACGCTTCCCGCGACAGCGATTCATCATCCAAACCAAGCTGCACATATTCAGGCTCTTTGGTACGCATGAGCTGGCGCGGCTGCAAATCCAGTTTTTGCAGAATCTGTTCCAGTTCAGAAAATGTGGGGGGCGTTTTTAAATATTCAACAATTTCAGGCTCGATGCCCTGTGCTTGCAAGAGTTGCAAAGTTTCCCGCGACTTACTGCAACGCGGATTATGAAAAATAGTGACTTTCATGTCTTAGGTTCTTTGAGCGGATAAAACGTTATAATAGCATTTTTATTGACTTAACGGCCCGTAAAGCTATGCAATTACCTGATTATTGTTCCGCGCGTGTCCTTGTGGTTGGCGATTTAATGCTGGATCGCTATTGGCATGGTTCGACTTCGAGAATCTCACCTGAAGCCCCGGTGCCGGTGGTGCACGTTCAAAATAATGAACAACGTGCTGGTGGTGCCGGCAACGTAGCATTGAATATTTCCGCGCTGGGAGCAAAAGTTTCGCTGATGGGGTTTGTCGGCAAAGACGAAGCCGCACAATCCTTAACAGATTTACTAGAAGATGCCGGGGTTTTGTGCCTGTTTGAAGGCCTGCACAGTCATCCGACCGTAACAAAATTACGGGTGATGAGCCGGCATCAGCAATTGATTCGCTTGGATTTTGAAGACGGCTTTAGCGGCGTGAACAGTGAAACCTTGCTGCATCGTTATCATGCGGAACTGGAACAGGCGCAACTGGTGATTTTGTCAGATTATGGCAAAGGCACCCTGGCAGATGTGGCTAACTTTATTGCCTTGGCGAAAAAAATGGGCAAGCCGGTATTGGTTGACCCAAAAGGTCGCGATTTTACCCCTTACACCGGCGCTACAGTCATCACCCCAAATTTGAACGAATTTGAAGTGGTAGTCGGCAAGTGCAAGGATGAAAACGAGATTGTCACTAAAGGCATGGCATTATTGACCAAACTGGAGTTGGAGGCGTTATTGGTGACGCGTGGCGAACACGGCATGACCTTGTTATGCAAAAATGAACCGCCGCTGCATTTGCCAACTCATGCAAAACAGGTTTTTGACGTGACCGGTGCGGGCGATACGGTAATTTCAGTATTGGGGGCAAGTTTGGCGGCGAAAAAATCTTTGCCTGAAGCGACTGCACTGGCAAACGTCGCTGCGGGAATTGTGGTGAGTAAAATGGGGACCGCGATTGTTACACCGAGAGAATTTAGTTATGCCTTGTATGGACAACGCCCGCAGCATAAAGGCGTTGGCACCTTGACACAAATTTCAGCGGCAATGACTCACGCAAAAAATGAAGGCGAAAAAATTGTCCTCACCAATGGCTGTTTTGATATTCTGCATCCGGGTCATATCCGTTATTTGCAACAGGCAAAAAAACTCGGCGACAGATTGGTAATTCTGGTGAATACCGATGAATCGGTGAAACGTCTGAAAGGTGAAGAACGTCCGATAAATAGTTTGGCGTATCGGATGGAAATGTTAGCCGCACTGGAATGTGTAGATTGGGTGATGCCGTTTGCCGAAGACACTCCAAAAGAAGTGATAGAAGAGTTAATCCCGGATATTTTGGTGAAAGGCGGCGATTATGCCGATATCACCAGTATTGTCGGACATGAATGCGTGTTGAGAAATGGCGGTGAAGTGAAAGTTTTGTCATTTGAAGAAGGCCATTCCACGACCAATATCATCAAGACCATTCAGGGACAGAAAAATTAATATGTTGCCTTATTTGTAGCCATGAATCAGTTAATCGGTATCGCTTTAGGTGGCGCGTTCGGTTCGGTGTTACGTTTTTTAGTTTCCAGCGGTGTTTATCAATGGCTGGGACGCGGCTTTCCTTATGGCACCTTGGCTGTCAATCTGATTGGCTCATTTTTAATCGGCTTTTTATCTGAAGTGTTAATTTTGCAACGCATCACCTTTGGGGCGGAATATCGGGCCGCCATTTTGGTCGGGGTGCTAGGTGGCTTTACTACCTTTTCTACGTTCTCGCTGGAGACTTTGCTGCTAATCGAACAAAACAATCTCAGCAAAGCCGGACTGAATATTGTGGTTAGTGTCTGCACCTGTTTATTGGCAACATGGCTGGGATTATTGGCGGGCAGAACCTTATTTTATTCAGGCGGCGTGTTGCGCTGGATGGGCTGGCTGTTTCCCTACGCCTTGCTGTTAGCGAATGCGCTGATATCGTTTTTGATTGGACTGGTCACTGCGGTTTTACTGCAAAAAGTGGCTTTATCTATTGAATACCGTGCGGTGCTGTTGTTGGTGATAATTGGTGTTTTTGCAACTTTATCCGGTTTATATCTGGTGTTGTATTTAGTCGAACAAGACTATTCCTTTGAAGAAAATATTAACACCATGCTCGTAGTGTTTGCGGCGAATGCCGGAATCTGCGGCCTGACGTTATGGCTAGGCTTATTGGCAGGAAAGCAGATATAAAAAGAAACAGCTAGGAAATAACTTGGCGACTCATCAAGCTACGATTTTATCTGCTTGCGCAATTGTTCTATTTCCTGCAATAAGTCCAAAGCCAAGGCGATGCCGGGCAGGTTTATCTCCAAATCCTGTTGTAGCCGTTTAGCGGTGCGTAAACGATTGATCGCCCTACTGTTGAAATACCACTCCTGATGTGAGATGCCGCTGACCGGTTCCAACACTCCTTCTTCCACCATCTCAATCACTTCGGTGCTGTTTATTTGGCAGATTTGACAAAACTCAACCAGACTAATTTGTAGATTTTCGTCAAAAACCTGCCCTGACAAGATTTGTAATAGATTTTTTTCCACGGTAGTTACCTCAAATGGGCTCGGGGATTCATCGGCATAATAGCTGCCATTTTTCGATATAAGTTACGTGCCTCCTCAGTGGTTGCCGGTGGCGTGACTATTTCCAAAACGACATATAAATCACCGGGCTCTTTACCCGGCAAGCCCTGGCCTTTAAGGCGCAGTTTTTGTTTAGTTTGCACATTGGGCGGAATTTTTAAATTGAGCTTTTTATCCAGGGTAGGCACTTCAATTGTTGTTCCCAAAGCAGCTTCCCAAGGAGTGATCGGCACAGTGATATAGAGATTATGCTGTTCAACCCGAAACAAAGGATGTGGCTGGTATTTAATATCCAAATACAAATCACCTGCCGGCATGTTTCCGGTTCCAGCACCACCTTGACCTGCCAGACGAATGCTTTGCCCGTCGCCAATGCCTTTGGGAATTTTTACATTCAGGGTACGACTGGCATTATTATAATTACCGGAGCTATCGATTTCAGGAAACTGCACGGTGATGGTTTTTACCGTGCCATGAAATGCTTCTTCCAGACTGATTTCAATACTGGCATGATGATTACGGCCCTTTTCATTCATTGCCCGCTGGTAAAATCCCGAAGTTTTACCGCCTTGTCTGGCACCTATGCCACCAAATAAAGCTTCAAAGAAATCGCTGAAATCGCCGCCTTGCTGAGCAAAAATATCGCCGCCATCAAAACTGAACTGGGTTTTCCATTCCGGTGGCGGAGTAAATCCTTGTCCTTCCTGCCATTGGCTGCCAAGTTGGTCGTAAGCAGCCCGTTTTTTAGGGTCTTTTAGTACGGCATAAGCTTCACCGACTTCTTTAAATCGCTGTTCAGCATCTTTTTCCTTGCTCACATCAGGATGAAATTTGCGTGCCAGTTTTTTATAAGAGCGTTTGATTTCATCCTGAGTGGCCGTTCTGGGAACTTCCAGAACTTTATAATAATCTTTGTATTGCATATAAATTTAACCCCAAGCCCTGATAATGCTTAAGTATCACATGAATTTTTACCTACCCAGAAATAGGCAATTATAAAAGCCAACAGACAGGAAAACGCGGCAACTGAATAAACCAATCTCGCCCCTAATTCTTCCCAATAATAACCGCTAAATAAACTGCCCACCATGCCACCCAGGCCAAAACTCAAGCTGGCATAAAGAGCCTGTCCTTTGCCTTGATGCTGCTGTTTAAAGTATTGGTGAATCAGATGAATGGCCGCTACATGAGCCGAGCCAAATGTGGCCGCATGTAGTAGTTGCGCTCCTGCCAGCCAGTATAAGGAATCTGCTGCAAAGCCAATAATTAACCAGCGCACAATGCTGAAAAAAACGCTGCTTAGCAAAATGCGCCGCAAAGAAAATGCTCCAAGCAGTTTTTTCATGTAAATGAACAGTAAAATTTCTGCCATTACTCCCAAAGCCCACAGCTCTCCAATCAATGAAGAAGAATAATGCAGCTGTTTCAGATGAATGGAATAGAACACATAATAAGGACCGTGAGCTGCTTGCAACAGTAAATAAACTGCAAAAAAAGCAACGATTTCAGGTTGTTTCAAAATCTGAAATACTGAAACAGCCTGTTTTTCAGATGCAGATGCTTTTATTTCGGGCACGCACAAAGCGGCAAGCCAGATGCTGGCAAATAAAACAATCACAATCAAAGGAAGATTGCTGATACTGTGATGATCTAAAAAACGGCCAACTCCGAGCACCGCTATGATAAAGCCAACAGACCCCCATAGCCTGATTTGGCTGTAACGGTATGGCTCTTTTTGCAAATGAAATAAAGTGGCAGCTTCAAACTGCGGTAAAGAGGCATTCCAGAAAAAACTATATCCGAAAGTAATTGCCATAAACCAGATAAAGCCACTTTTAAAGAAAAAACCACTAAATAGCAGCGTGGTGAAAAAAGCGGCCCAACGGATGATTTTTAATCTTTTACCAGTGCGGTCTGCAATTGCGCCCCATAAGTTAGGCGAAATAATTTTGGTAGCCATTAGCAACGCAGACAGTTCACCGATTTGTGCTGCATTAAAATGTTGGTACTTGAGAAATAAATTCCAGTACGGAAGGAAACTGCCTAATGTAGCAAAATAAAAAAAATAAAAGTTGGAGAGTCGCCAGTAAGGGACGAGCATCTTTTTTAGGATTGGAAAGTTGAAAAGCGACTCATAGTTTTGAGTTAAAATGAAAAGGACGCCTTTGATAAAGCAGGTGTCCTGTGTAAAGCTATGAGAAATTAGTAAGCATTGTTGCCAACAACGATAACCCAAAGTGTTCTAAACATAATCCAAAAATCAAAAGACAAAGACCAGCACCGTAAGTAATCCAGGTCGTAGTCTATGCGTTGCTGAATATCGGTATCATTTCTGATTTCGCCGCGAAGTCCGTTAACTTGTGCCCAGCCGCTAATTCCGGGCTTAGTTTTATGTCTAAGCATATAGCCTTTAATTTTCTTCCGATATTCTTCATTGTGGGCGACTGCATGAGGTCTAGGGCCAATCAGGCTCATGTCACCTTTTAGAACATTAAATAATTGTGGCAATTCATCTATTGAGGAGCGACGTAAAAACCTGCCTATTGGCGTAGTACGCGGATCATCCTTGGTTGCTTGTTTAACCTTGGTTTTATCTTCGTCCGGTCTGAAATACATCGAGCGAAATTTATACACATTAATCACTGCCCCGCCTAAACCGTAGCGTTGCTGGGTAAAAATGACGGGGCCGGGAGATGTGAGCTTTATAGCAATAGCCACTGCCAACATCAGAGGTGACAATAAAATCAGGGCGAGAGTAGACAAAATAACATCCGTTGTCCGTTTTTTAATTGCATTTAAGCCATAAAAAGGCGTTTGGCATAATGCCACAATCGGAATCCCATTCAGCGTATCAAAACGGGCTTCAATCAGGTCGAATATCTGTATATCAGGGAGAAAATAAACTGAAACAGTAGTATCTTCCAATGCCTCAATCAGGTCAAAAATCCGAGCCTGAGCTGCAATAGGCAAGGCAATATAAACTACATCAATTTTGCCTTCCTGCGCGTACCTGACTGCATCTTTTGCGGTACCTAATAATTGTTCGTCACAGACATTATCGAGACGATCGACCGGGCGATCATCGAAAAAGCCAATGAAGCGCTTTCCCATTAACGGATTATTTTGTAATTCTTTTGACAGGCGGCTACCGACATGATTGCCACCAATAATTGCAGCTCTCGGTAATGTGTTATCTACTTCATGATAATGCTTGCGCAAAAAATAGCTGACTGATAAATGACAAACAATAATGATAACAGGCAAAGCAAATATCCAGATAACCGTTACATTTTTAGATACCCGAAATTCGTTATTGGTGAGTAAATCCAGAAATAGCACGGCTCCGCATAAAGCACTTAATGGCAACAGAGTGTTGTTTTTTTTGGTTGAAACAATATCAAAGACAGAAGTTCCCAAAACATTATCTTTTAATAAAACCAAAGCCAAAACAAAAATAAAGGCAGGGGTCACTGCTGTTTGAACTGTCAAGGTATGTCCGCTTAATAGCATTAACAAAACATAAGAGCCTGTGGCAATGACCGGGTTCAACCAAAGATTGGCAAGGGAAACAAGAGCTGTTGTATTCATGCCTTACTCTTTCACAAAAGGAATCATTACAGGTCTTAATCCAACAAAAAAGCCTTTAAATGTTTGTGCATCAAAGCCTCTAAAATTGCAAGATGTGCGACTACCGGACTTTGACCAGTTTCCTCCACGTTCACCACGGTGTGTGACAGCCGTTGTACTATAACGATAGGATGAATCACCGGTATAAAGGGGATTTCTAAATTGCAAAGGCGCGTAACCTTTGTCCTGATAAATATCGGCTACCCATTCCCAAACGTTGTCATTCATGCCATATAAGCCAAATTTATTAATGTTCGTTTCATTCACAGGGATGGTTTTGTCGGTAGCTTCAAAGCTTTCTTCATCAGCAACTTTATTATCCGCTGGGACATTTTCTCCGCGACAAGCATATTCCCATTCCGCTTCAGTCGGCAAACGAAATTGATTTTTTCCTAAGCTATTGAGCTTACAAACAAACTGGCTGGAGTCATCCCATGAAACTTGTTCAACAGGTAGTAAATCATCATTAGAAAAATATGACGGATTAGACGCCATCAGTTTTTGCCATTGTTTTTGGCTAACCTCCTGAGTTGCTAACCAGAAACCATCAACACAAACCTGTTTGCCTTTATTCCGGTCATAATTACAACTATTGTCGTTAGCATCACAACCGACAAAGAAACAGCCTTCGGGAATCCACGAAAAACTTATTCCTGACTCCGCGTGCATCCAGACTTCTCCTGCTTTCTTGCCTTTAAATGGAACAGTCGCTTTTTTTTCAGGAGTAATAGTCTTATAAAGTGTTAATTGATTGGCATCCCATAATTTAGCCGTGCGGGTTTTATCGCCAGTGACAATAAAGTTTCCACTGGGTTCGATTGCCAATGAGTGTATTTCTGATTGATGAGCTTGAATGGTTTTCTTCAAAATTCCCGTTTCCAATGCCCAAACATGGACTTGGCCGCTGCTGTCACCGGAAATAATTGACTGACCATCTGCGGAAAATAAGGCATGAAGGGGATGTGACTCACTACTGGCGAAGGTCCGAATCTTTTTACTTGTGGTAATATCCCATAAATGAATCAGATTATCAGACCCCACGCTCAACGCAGTTTTAGAGTCAGGAGATATATTCACATCTAAAATACGGCCTTGATGGGCATTGTTAATGGCAAATAGCATTTGTGCAGAGCCTGGATTCCAAATGATAGCTGCACCATCTTTGTCACCGCTAAAAACTGTATGTTTGTTATTGGATAAAGCCACTGCAGTAACAGCAGATTGGTGACCTATAAAAGTGCTCGCCACCAAGCCAGTCTCCAAATCCCACATTTTTAAGGTCTTGTCCATACTGGCAGAAACAGCACGCGAACCATCATCGCCATAAAAATCAATATCAGTGATTGCACCAGTATGAGCTGTCAAAGTCTGTAATTTTGTCCCTGTTGCGCTATCCCATAACATGATAGAGCCATCATAACTGCCTGTTAAAGCAAGGCGATTATTTTTAGAAAATCGGCTGACACTAATTAACTGCTTATGTCCTGACAGGTATTGTGTTGAGCATTGTTGCAAAGTATTCCAGATAATCGCAGTATTATCTTCCATGGTCGTCAAAACATATTTGCCATTTTGTCCCAGGTCAACTTCATTTCCGTAATCATGAGTAGTAATTTTAAGAGTAATTTCCGCTCTGCGATCAATTGCGTTTTTTAATTGTAGAGGCGGTTGTTTAGTTAATGGATATTTTGCCCCGAAGGCTGCCAGTTTAATATTTAACCCCGCAAGGTTGTAATGTTTTTCCAAATACTTCTGAACGGTATTTACTCTACGTTGGGATAAATTTTGGTTATAAGCATCGGTTCCTGATTGGTCAGTATGACCGGTTAAAGACAGACTATGAATTAACCCGCTATCTTCAAAAAATTTGCCCAGCATATCCAGGAGCGCCAAATCTTCCGGCTTAATCGTATCTTTATCAAAATCAAAATGCACCGTAACTTTAAAAGAGTCAATGTCATGATTTACTAGAGCATTGAACTGACTAGCAATATCTCCCTTTTCTTGTTCTGACATAGCTGCATTGGCTGCTGTGCCACTAAAAAAAGCAGTACTCAGTGAAACTAACATCCCGATTCTTATCAGGACAAAGATATATTTTACGAGTTTAATTTTAGTAGCCAACATAAACAAATCTCTTTAAGTTAATTTAAGGGTTATTTCTTAGTTTATTATCAAAAGTTTTAGGCTCAAAAGCAAAATTATTCGTAGCCATTAGGATTATTTTTTTGCCAATGCCAAGTATCCGCACACATATCCTCTAGTCCGTAAATCGGCTTCCAGCCCAGGATTTGCTGAGCATAGCTTGAATCCGAATAACAGGCAGCAATATCCCCGGGTCTACGGGGGGCAATCTCGAATGGAATAGTTTTACCGCTGGCTTTTTCAAAGGCTTTGATCATATCCAATACCGAATAGCCTTGCCCGGTACCTAGATTGACGGTTAAAATTTCGCCTTTATCAGTTTGATTTTCGCTTAACCGATTTAGCGCTGAGAGATGACCTTTAGCTAAATCAATGACATGAATGTAATCTCGTACACCAGTGCCATCGTGGGTTGGATAATCACCGCCAAATACGCGCAACTTATCTAATTTCCCCACTGCTACTTGCGAAATATAGGGCATCAAATTATTCGGAATATCATTGGGCGATTCACCAATTTCCCCACTTTTATGCGCTCCAACCGGATTAAAATAGCGTAAAACTCCAATCTTCCAAGAGTTATCAGCGGCATGCAAATCACGTAGAATCTCTTCAATCATTAGTTTAGTGCGCCCATATGGATTAGTCGCTGAAATAGGAGAGTCTTCTTTAATCGGTAATGATTTAGGCAAACCGTATACTGTAGCTGACGAACTAAACACTATAGTTTTTACCCTAGCGCGTTGCATCTCATTCAGTAATACCAATGTCCCGTTTATATTATTCGCATAATATTTCAATGGCTGCTGTACTGATTCACCTACCGCTTTAAATCCGGCAAAATGAATAACAGCATCTATAGCGTGACTAGCAAAAATAGTCCGCAGCTTTTCTGAATTCGCAATATCTACTTCATAAAACCTGACTGGTTTAGCCGCAATTTTTTCCACTTTTCCCAAAGCCACCACTGAACTATTGCTGAGATTATCTACCACAATAATTTCATGCCCAGCCTCTAGCAGTTCTATACAAGTATGACTACCAATATAACCTGCGCCACCAGTTACTAGTATGTTCATTCAAAGACCCTAATTTAGTGTGTATTTGCTGATGGAAAATTTGAACATTCCATATGGATAGCTAAGAGTATTTATCTCAAACTCCGTAAGGTTATAACGACGCTGCTTCCCCTCTTTTGTTTTCCATATTTTGTTCATTGCTTTTACAATCTGGACAAGTTACTAGAGTTAAAACATTTTCGATAATCCTTGCTTGGTAATAATAACTGTAATAAATTGTACATCCTTATTTATTGAAACAACAAATTAAAAACGCCGCCATTTGATTTTACCGGCGGTAGAATTTTATGAGCGAAAAGTATCACCATAAGTCATTGAAAATTCGCCTCACCACAAAATTGCCGCAGTGGGCGGAAGCTGGCATGTATTTATTGCGACAACAGCCCGATATCGAAGTTTTTGAAGCCAATAGTGATGTTGACGAAAAGTCAATCGATGTTGTATTACATTTTGGCTGCTATTCCGAAGCGGAGTGGCAAAAACACGGATCAGGGCGGTTAGGTTTTTGGTTTTTTCGTTTCGGCGGACAAGACATCGATGAAATTACGGTCGCAAGACAGGCAGCCGCTGCTGGTGTTGCTTTAGAAGCCAGTTTGTGGGTAAAATTTGTCGATAATAGCTGCGGTTGTGTGTATCAAAGTTTTGGACAAGTCAGACAATTTAACTATTGGTGCGGGGCAATACATATCTTAGAAAAAGCCGCCTATTTTCCTGAACGGGTATTATGTCAATATCGAAAAAAAGGTGAGCTGGCAACATTCGAGCCTGAGCAGGTGGTTATTTCGACAGCATCCAAAGGACAACTGTTATTGGCCGAAAGCAAAGCCATTTGGCGCAGAAACATTGAGAGATTCTTTGATTACCAATGGTTTATCGTAGCCGGAGAATGGCATCCAACATTAATTCCAAATCCGCAGCAAAAAAAATGGCTATTAAATCCTCCCAGCGACAGTTTTTGGGCTGATCCTTTTATTTTAGAAAAAGAGGAGCGAATCTGGCTGTTATTCGAGGTTTTACCGTTTGCCACACAACGCGGATACTTAGCAGCTGTGGAGTTGTTTGCGGACGGCAGTTATAGCTCGCCGCAAAATGTGATGGTGGCTGATTACCATCTTTCTTACCCTTTCTTTATCGAATGGGAAGGAGAGATTTATTTGTTGCCGGAGGCAGGGGAGTCTAAAGAAATTTCGCTGTGGAAATGTGAGGAGTTTCCAGGACGCTGGACAAAAGCGGCTACTTTTTTAACTGATGTTAATTTTGCCGATGCGACTGCGATTCAACATGAAGGCTTATGGTGGTTGTTTGTAACGCAAGCCATAACAGAGAAAATTAGCTTAAATGAAGAACTGTATTTATATTATGCAGACTCACTATTTGGCCCCTGGACGGCACATCCTGAAAACCCAGTTAAATCCGATGCCCGCAACGCCCGGTGCGCAGGGAATCTTTTTTATGATGGCGGAGTATTGTATCGGCCTTCTCAAGATTGCAGCACGGATTATGGCAAAGCCACTGTCTTGAATCGCATTGATAAACTGGATAAAGAAACTTTTCGCGAAACCCCTGTTACCCGCCTCGAAGCAGACTGGAGCAAAGACTGCTTATCCACTCATACTTTATCGCGCTCTCAAAATTACTGGGCGATAGACGGTTTACGGTTGTTGCCACGCTGGACAAAATGGTTTAACTGGATTATGAAAACTTAATAAACATCTAAGTTTTCATAATCCAAGTTCTGAATAGGCCAAGAGGCAACCTTAATTTTTTGAAAAATATGCTCTTTTTAACTCAAGAAAAAGTTGCTGATATTTAGCAACCATTTTATTTACTGCAAAATGCTCTGCCTTCTCCCGGGCAGATTTCCCGAATAAAGCTCTAATATCGTTGTTATTCAGGTTAAGCAATGCAGTCTCTAGTGTTTGAATATTCCCAGCTGGAAATAAATACCCATCAACATTCTCTGTTACTAATTCAGGCCCTCCACATACATCAGACCGGATTACAGGCTTACCCATACTCATTGCTTCTAAAAGAGCAATTGAAAAAGATTCAAAATGTGAAACAATAGTCATTACATCACACGCTGCAATATATGGCCGCACATCCTGTTGGTAACCTGTAATCATCACATCACTTTGTAAACCTAGGTCAACTATTTGTTGTTCAATATTTGTACGCTCATTCCCATCTCCAATAATCAAACATTTCGCAGAAATACCAGATATCCGTAAATTTTTAATTGCTTGTAATAAATCGCCATGAGCTTTTTCGGGACGCAACGCTGCACAAATGCCTATCAAATAATCATCTTGAGAAAAACCATAATTTTGACGAATAATTAATTTTTCCTCAGCGGTATAAGTATCGAAAAAGTAATCTGTATCTATGCCATTATAGATTACACAATCGTTATGTGTGAGCAAATACTTTTGTTGCCAATAAGTGCGTTGGTTTTCACTCACATACACTAACCGATGTTGAGAGCGAAGCAAAGGCCAGTAAATCAATTCTCCCAAATAGTCACGAAAACTTTCAAAATGAGACGAATGTAAAACATCTACCATTAACAGTCGACGTTTTGATAAAAAATTAGCTAAAGTCGCATATATCAGCGGATATGTATTGGTACTTACAATAATATCAATTTGATGTTCGTCCACATACTGGGCTAATAGTCGTCCAGTTTTAAAGTCAACTTTTTTTTCTACACCACCATAAAAAAAACCTTGTAATTTATGTTGATTAATTTGTGGCAACAATTCGGTTTTATTTTTTAAATAGGTAAAGTGTAATTCAAAAAAATCATTATCTAAATGATTAATTAAGGTAACTAATTGTTTTTCTGCGCCCCCTATCACAAGGGAGGTTAAAATAAAAAGGATACGGCATTTAGGATTAGGCATAATAACTCTACTATTGAAAATAGTTAAACAAAAGCATACAATTAAGTGAAAAAGTTCCTGATTAGCAAGATACCCCAGCCGTGCGAAGCCAAGCCTCTGGTCGCGGCGTGATTGCAACAGCAGCCATAAAAAGATTCAGTGGCAGTTTATCAAGTTGGAAAGGCTTTGTTGCACAAATGAAAACTTTATAAATTAAATGGTTATAAATAAAGCAATAAGTAGTTAAACAAAAGTTATACGGTATTTAGTTCCAAAATTTGAAAGTATATCCACCACCGTTTTTTTCAAATTTGCATAACTGAC
>CAIQWF010000034.1 GCA_903875455.1 uncultured Pseudomonadota bacterium | reverse complement strand
TTAAGCCTTTCATGTTTTCGCCCGTCTAAATTCTGAAAAGTAGAAACATTATAAAACATAATATTACTCCTGAGATTTAATGTGCATGTAGCTGATTTGTTCAGGCATAAAAAAAGCCCACTTTTTAGGGTAGGCTTTAGTGTGAACTGCTATGAAATTACTGTGAAAAGGCTATGAAAAAAGCGTGAAGCGTGAAGTGTTTTTTCACGGTGCTTTCACGGTGTGAACCTGCGTACTCTCTAGGTTTTCACGTTCTGCTTCTCAGTCTGTGAAGTGGATATTGTGCGCATTTAACACGGCTTTTAATTCTCCGGTGTAATGTCCGCCTTTTTTACCGTAAACCATTAACGCTAATTTGTTCCAAGAAAATGAATTACTGCTGATTAATTCGTTATAGCAATCAAGAATAGATTGTTCTTTTATGGCGTCCGGTGAAAGAATCTTATCCAGCGATTTATTGAAAGTTTGCAGTTTTGGATTTTCCTTAAACATTCCGCAATGTTGATATTCTTCTATCGTTTCGCCATTGTCTAAATGAATCACCCTATTACCTGAATAATTTTTTAATCTCAGGATTGCATCAAAGTTTTTCTTTAAATCGAATCGGCCTTTTAATCCTAAGCTCGATGCGGTTTCGCTATGGCAGGCAATTATAAAATCAATGCCCACTTTGCGGCTCTCGGTCAATAACGGCAATAATACCCCGTCCAGATTGCTTAAGTTTTCGGCTATGGTTGTCCATTCGTCAGAAATAACTGTTATCAGATCATGCTCGCGTTCCCTGACTTTGCCGGTCGCAAACTCCTTGTATCTGGCATCCATGACAGCCACCAAGTTTTTAAGCTCGGTTTCAATCGCCTGATAGTTTCGCCCATGTCCTACGATTCTAAAATTATCGTTCCACTTTCCCGCGTGGTTATGGCTGTCCAGAATCAAAACATCACCAGCGCGGCTTCTTTGGTGGGCAATGTGTTTTAACAGGGTGGTTTTGCCTGAGTTCTGACCGCCCACAATTAACAATCTTTGCAGTGGCTCAATATCGCTTAACAGGGTGGTTTTAGGTTGTGGCAATGCCATAACTGCGGGCGCTGCTGTTTCGGGTTCCCGTGGTAACTCCTTGGGTTTTGTCTGGTGTTTTGGTAGTGCTTTAAACTTAACCATGCCGTCATGGTTGCGTTGTTCGGTTAGATAAATCTGTCCTTTGTCCAACTGGCGAATGGTGGCGGCGTGTAATTCATTAGCGGCGGTGATAGTGTGGATATTCTGCATTTTAAGGGCATTTTCAGCGCGGCTTGATTCAACCCTGAGCCATAACATACAAACGGCGTAAGCGGTCGCTGATGCGATTAAAATAACGGTAGCCAGACCAAGCACGCCACACAAATAAAACAGCCCGGTCGTGAGTTCCGCTTTGTAAGTCTGGATGAATCCATAAACAAAATTTCCAGCAATGCCGGTTATCATCAGGGCGAAAAGCAAAACCGCCGCCAGTGCTATTTTTTGCAGGGGTGAATATTCGGGTTGATACTCATGGTTTATAATCATGGTCGCCTCTCCTTTCGTTGTTGGTGGGGGTGGTGGCGGTAGTCGTTCCAAGTTCTCAATTCTTCACGGCTACCGCGTTTTTTAGTGCATCGTGCCTTTAAAGCTTCCCTGCAAAATTGCCGCTACCATCACTAGCACTTGCAAGCGTTCAGCTACATTTGATGCGTAGAAGTGCGAGTAACCACTATCACCTTCTGCATCGTGCCAGATAAATACATGACCGTTCGGGGTAAATAATGCGGTGTCTGCTCCTGCATTTTGTTTCTGTTTTTCCTGCATTTCCTGATAAATACCTAATTCCTTCATTTGCTGAATAATCAGCACGTCATCATTGCAGGCGGTCATGGTTGGGGTAAGTTGTTTAATCATGGCAATTCTCCAATTCTTTTTTTAAGGCTTCGATAGCGGCGGCGGTGGGTTTAGGATTTGCGGCTAATAAAAACGCGGCTCTTTCTGGCGTTTCTGCTGTCACTAAAAAGCTATCACCCATTCGGTTGTAAACGACAATTTCAACCGGATAGTCATTATTTGCCATTTTCAGCTCTTGGATAATTTCAGCTTTATGCTCTTTCAAATACTTAAGCTGCTGCTCTGAAAGTCTTGAAAACGGCGTTATTACTAGGTTTCCTGCCTCAAGAGCAACATCAAAACCAGCGTTTTTAATCTTCAATAACGCGCTCATATCACGCCTCGGTCTGCTACTTTCTCAGAAGGGGATATATTTTTTTCGGCATAAAGTTTCATTTCAATGTCAACAACGTCAACAACGTCAACATTTTTCCTTATCGTGATTGGATAGCACACGCCACTATCGGTTCTTTGCTTTTCGTTAGAGATTTTTACTGATATGCCAAACTGAGATAATGCGGGGGATTGTCTGCGTAATACATCAGTCAAGCCGCGCGGTGAACGTACCCAACCATCACTATCAGATTTAAACGGCTCTAACAGTTCAAGCAGTTTTTTAGGCGCACCGTGGAAAACTTCCTTATGGTGATTTTCTGACAATTCCAGAATTGCTAAGGCAATCGGTGAAGCTTCCAGACTTTTACCCACTGACTCAGCGCGATTCTTTTTAAACAGTCCGGTAAATACGCCGCTTTCGTAACCTTGCGCTTGCATCATGGCTTCACCCAATCGGGTAAAATCAGCCATGCGCGGGGGATTGTGGAGTTTTACCTTGCTCAAGTTGGCTAAGGTTTTTACAAACAAGTCCAGCAAGCCGCCTAAAATCTCAGGCTTTGCTTTTTCAAACGCTTCAATGATTTCTGATTCTTCCCGCCGCTCTGTAATCACGGGCAATTCAACACTAACCACACGGTCGGTTAAGTCCTGCGCTGTTACCACGTTGGGGATTGAATTAATAATGACAGGTCGCTTTACTTCGATAACGCTTTCTTCATCATTGGTGTAAAGCTTTCTTGTTGCAAAGCCGCCGCCGGTTGCCAGCGTACAAAGTGAGTCCTGTTGCTGCGGTGTAAGTCTGGAGATATTTTCAAAGCTTCCCATCCAGTTATTGCCTGCGCCGGTGTAAATGTCCTCTACCGTTTTGGGTGCGGCTCTCAGGTTTACCGCGTTAGGGTCGGCTAGCTGTCTGATACGGTCGTGAGTAGAAGATTTAGCACTGCCTTGTAATCCTGTGAGTGCAAGAACAGGAAACGGGGTATTTTGCCGCCATGATTCCAACATCCAAGCCAGCACTAGCGGCCTATCATGTTCGGCAACATTGGCAAATTCCCACAGTTTGCTTAAATCGCCGCCTTTTACCGGAACAGGTAGCTCCCGCATAGTTCTAGGCTTCCAGAATTTAACAGGCGATTCATTTAAAACACGCCAGCCAGTCGGTAGAACTTCAATAACTTGCCAGCTATCGTTACCCATGAAAATGACATGACCATTCAGATACGGCGCGGCGCGTAAATAAAACCGGTGCTTTTCGCCGTCATGCTTGGCGATTCCAGCCAGAGCAAAACACGCCTGTTTTACCGCCTGCTCACTGGCAGACTTACCTTTAATGTTCGCTGCTGGATTGGCGGTAGTCTGGTAATAGCGATAACTCAGCCATTCAATAAAAGAAGATGTGCCAATCTCAAAAGCTTTTTCTACGCCGTCCTGAGTGACAGCAAAACATTTGCCCTCGGCGTTATGCTCGTCAAAGTAAAGCTCACATTCTTCTAAAACCAGATTGATTAATTCGCCAGCGATAGAAGTATCAGCACTTACGCCTTCACTCGGGGGCGCGGTGTCTCTTTCGATTTGCGACAAAATAACGCCGTTGTGCTTGTTTTCTTTCAGTTGTGGTCTGTAGGTGTAGTTGTAAAGCTCTGCATCTTCTGCCCTGATTAACCTTAGCGCGTCCTGAAATTCTTTGCCGCCTAACAGTTCGGGCTTTTCTTTGCACTCCTTGATAACGCCTTCAACAATCTTTTGCGCTTTTTCAAAATCACTCAAATCTTCATTTGTTGACGTTGTTGACGTTGTTGACATTGTTTTAAAACTTTTGTGTCCAAAAAATATATTGCTCAAAAAAGTTTTTAAATGTTCCAGTCCTGCCAGTTGGTGTAAATCGTTAAAATCCGTTGGCTTTGAATCAGTGTTAAGCCCTGGAAAATCAGGGATTGCCAGCGCACAACCAAACGCATCAGCAACTTTTGTGGCTTTTTCAACTCCGGGGTTTCCGTGTTCCGGTTTCCATTGGTCGTTATCAGCACAGACAATAAAATCATGGTCTGGGTAATGTTTACGCCATTCTTCGACTACCGCAAAGAGATTGCCACAATCAAAGCAAGTGACTGTCGGGTAACTGGTAGCTTCGTGAACGCTTGCCGCCGTGCTATATCCTTCGGCAAAACACACGGGCTGAATAGGCGAAACTTCCCCAATTAAGTGAAAGTGTCCTGATTTTTCACCGCCGCCTAAAAAGTATTTATTACTGCCTAACCACTCTGGTTTTATGTCATAAACAAACTGTAGGCTTTTGATGTCGTGGGCATAATCACGCACTGGAACAACGATAAAATCACCGTCTTTTTCTGAATTGCCAAAACGCACCCCGTAAGGTTTAACACCTTTGTTTTTTAGATATTGGCTTTCGCCGTCTTCACTAAAAGATAGCCATTGCTGTTGCGCTTTTTTGGCGGTGTCGTTGTGGCGTTTGATTTTTTCAGCTTCAAATTTTCGCGCTGATTCGGCTTGTTGTTTCTCGATTGCTTCACGGTCGGCGGCTGAAAGCTCATTATCATCCTGCCAGCTTTTGTAAGTGAATAGGGGCTTGTCGCTTTGCGCCCAATCACCCATTGAGCAACAAATAATATCTTTACCGCCTACAAATTTTGTCCAGCCTATATACCAGCCGTTTTTGCCTTTGGGGTTGGATTCTGTGGGGACTCGGTTAATGGCGCCGTCAAGAATCGGGGTTTTGACTATGAGGCGAATATTCTTAAATTCAGTTTTTAATTTTTCCATTTTTAGCAATCCTCGCCGGGATGCAATCCATGCGCAAAATGCGTTAAAATACGCTTGCTGTTGCGCTGTATGAATTACAAGAACCGGCTTTAATTGTGGTGATTAGGCCGGTTTTTTATTGGTTGAGGTTTCTTCTGCGACTTCTTCAAAAACGCCGCTGATGACTGCCATTCTTGCTATGGCGGTATCGGTGAGTTCCGTTAGTGACTTTAACGACTCTTTAAACCTTGTCACAAGTTCAAACGTTTCAAGCAAAACCTCTTTGCTGTCATCGTCAGCCATGAAATTTTGTTTCAGTTGGTCGCTGCTGTTGGTCAGGACTCCAAGCATGATAAGGCGGTTAGCATCAGCACAAACATTGTGTTCAATCTGCTGGGCTTGCTCGAATGTGAGAAGTGCGGGGAAGTTGGATAAATCGGATTGGTTGGAATTGGGGCGGTTTTCGCCTGTAGATTGGGTGTTCATTGCGGTGACTCCTAGATTTTGAGGATTTAACCGCCGCGTAAAGGTTCGAATCTTTAGGCGGTGGGCTGTGTCGGGTTTCGAACTACCGTATCTAGGAACGGCAAGGCTTGCGCCTTCCCTACACAGTCCACCATAACAGGATTTTAAGCGGATTAACACCGCTGAAATGGTTTTGAGTGGGCATAAAAAAACCGCGTGTGATTGCGGCCTCTTTTGGCCTAGATTAAACGGGGTTCGAATCCCGCCTTTCAGATGTGCTGAAAGTGGTTGCATCATAGTTTTAACTCCTGTTTGTTTCAACATAAACCCGCTTAAATTCGCTTTTAAGGCTTCGGGCTTAATAAGGTATAGGTTTTGGCAAAATCGCCTTAAATCGGCTAAATTTGGCGGCAATAAATGCGCTGTTTCGGAACTGGATAAAATCATTTCTGTTAGCATGGTGTTTCTCTGGTTTCGTCCAGTCGTGTGGACTGGGTTTGTTTATCTTTAAAGATTCAGTTCATACGCTCTTAAATCTCTGCCTTCTGCTTGTTGCGTTTTAAATTCCTCTAAAGCCATTTGCGCAAAGTGGGCTATCTGCTGGTTGGATAACTCAAGATTGCTGTCTTGAAGCTCCATTCGTTCAGGTTGGAATAAATGCCCCTGCTCCCATTCCGCCGGGGTGTGGTTGAATACCAACTCAAGTTGAAAGGTTAGGCTATGCCGGTGCATGTTCTGCCTGCTGTATCAGTTGGTTAAGCTCTTGGATTGACCGCACAAAACCCGCTATACAACCTGCTTGTTTCAAGGCTTCCAACATTTCAAGCTGCTTTAACTCTGTGTCGGTAGTCGGTTTTTTCCAAGATTCCCTTTTCACCTCGATAGCGGCAATACGACCACTGGTTAAAACTGCCAGCACGTCTGGGCAGATTGAAGGGATAGCTCCGGCGCAGGTATTTAAAAAGCAGCGGTTAGCTACAAACCATTGATTACCGTTAAGTTTGCCTCTGCCACTATTAAAACGGCCATGCCATACCACGCGTTTATCAGTTGCTAAAGACCGCAGCACGTCCGATAAAACAGCGGCTTCTAATTTAGTTTGTAATTTAAGGGTAGTGATAACTCTCACTTGGTCTCTCACATTGCCGGTTCTAACTCATCAAACAGCTTTTCCCGCAGCTGATAGAGGATGTCGTTAAGTTCGTCCATTGCCAGAAAATCTGCTGGGCTATCGCAGTTCCTTAGCACCCATCGATTACGATGCGCGTCATAGAGGTCTCTAACGGCAATGGTTTTGTTAAGCAACTCGTGCAAGTAACTTTGAAATTCATCAACGCTAACAGTTCCATCTTCATCACAAAACTCCCGCAATTTTGCTGAGACTGGCTTTTGTAAACGTTTAATTCGTTGGGTCAGGCTTTTTACGCGGGCTTTTTGCTCCGGTTTTAACTTAGTCACAGTTGTTTTCCTCAAATAAATTTTTGGACAAATAAGCGGCTCTCGCAGCTTGGTCGAAAATGCTCGCTACAATCCCGATTAAATCCGGCAGGTAAACCGACTCATTGCGGCTTTCCATACCGGATAAGGCGTTTAAAACAAAACCTGTTTGTCCTTGCAGGTTGTCTAATGTGGTTTGCAGAGATTCTGCGGTATTAAATTCTATTTCCATGTC
>CAIQWF010000033.1 GCA_903875455.1 uncultured Pseudomonadota bacterium | reverse complement strand
TTTTGAAAAAAATTATGGAAGGATAAGCGTAGAGGCGCAACTATTGCGTCTCTACAACGACTGATTACTCAACCGTAACTGATTTGGCTAAGTTTCTCGGTTGGTCAACATCGGTACCTTTCAACACGGCTACGTGATAAGACAATAATTGCAGTGGTACAGTATAAACAATTGGCGAAATTTCATTTTCCACCGCTGGAATCCGCATAATTTCAGTGTCTTGATCTGCATGTGCTTCCAAAGTTTCATCCATAAACACGATTAAATGGCCGCCTCTGGCACTGACTTCCTGCATATTGGATTTTAACTTTTCCAGCAGCGAATTATTCGGTGCAACCGTTATCACCGGCATATCTGCATCAATCAGGGCTAAAGGCCCGTGTTTCAATTCTCCCGCCGGATACGCTTCGGCATGAATATAGGAAATTTCCTTTAATTTCAATGCCCCTTCCATCGCCACCGGATAATGAGAGCCGCGCCCTAAAAACAGGGCATGATGCTTTTCCGCAAACTGCTTGGCCAAAGTTTCGATTTGACCATCAAGTTTTAGGACCTCGTTGATTTTTCCAGGCAGATCAAATAAGGCGGCGGATATTTTTTGCTCCAGATCAGGACTCAATTCAAAACGTCTACCTATTGCAATGACTAGCATTAATAACGCGACCAGTTGCGTAGTGAATGCTTTAGTTGACGCTACGCCAATTTCAGCGCCGGCTCGGGTCATTAACACCAGATCCGATTCACGCACCAGCGAACTTTCCGGCACGTTGCAAATCGCCAGTGAATATTTAACCCCCAGTTTTTTGGCTTCTTTTAGCGCGGCCAGAGTATCGGCAGTTTCACCGGATTGGGAAATAGTGACGACCAGGGTGTCAGCAGCAATCACCGGGTGTCGGTATCTGAATTCACTGGCGACATCAATATGACACGGCACTCGCGCCAGTCTTTCAAACCAGTAACGGGCGATTAATCCGGCATGATAACTGGTACCGCAGGCAATAATCTGGATGGATTTAATATTGTCAAAAACTTCTGCGGCATTATGGCCAAAGGCATTTTCCTGCAATTTTTGCCCAATAAACCGTCCTTCCAGAGTTTCAGAAATTGCGTTAGGTTGCTCATAAATTTCTTTGAGCATATAGTGCCGATACGCACCTTTATCTATCGATTCAGCTTTTAACAGGCTTTCTTTAACCGGACGAGTAACCGGTTGTTGATACTTGTCATAAATCTGCAATTGATTACATTTAATTTCGGCAACATCACCTTCTTCCAGAAAAATAAAACGCTGTGTCACCGGCAACAACGCCGCGACATCGGAGGCAATAAAATACTCACCAATGCCTATTCCTATTACCAACGGGCTTCCTACACGACAGGCAATCAGGGTATCAGGGAAGTCCTTGCACATAACGCCTAAAGCATAAGCTCCTTCGAGTTTGGCCAGAGTATTTTTGACCGCAGTTAATAAATCGCCGCTTTGTTGCAATTGTGCATGGATTTCATGCACGATCACTTCTGTGTCAGTTTCTGAACTGAATTGATAACCCTGCGCCTGTTGCGCAGCTTTCAATTGTTGATAGTTTTCAATAATGCCGTTATGCACTACCGCAACTTTATTATTGCTAAGATGTGGATGAGCATTTTCGCGGCTGGGTTTGCCATGTGTGGCCCAACGGGTATGTGCGATGCCAAGTGTGCCCTGAATCGGCTCATTATTGATTAAAGTTTCCAGACCGCTGACTTTGCCCAATTCACGATGCCGATGGATTTCACCGTCTGAAACCACGGCCAGTCCGGCTGAATCATAGCCGCGATATTCAAGGCGTTTTAAACCTTCAATCAAGATGGGAACTACATTACGCTGGGCGATGCCGCCGACGATTCCGCACATTTTTTGCTCCTGTTATGCCGCTAACCACTTAGCTCTAAGTTTGTCTCTGTTTAAGGCCAACCATTGAATGGCAATGATAGGAATGCCTGATTCAATCCGCCCTTGTTCCAATAAGTTGTAGGCTTCAGCAAAACTAATCACTGAAACCAGAATATCCTCATCTTCTTCGGCCAAGCCATAAATTCCGCCGACATTGGTGCTGTCAACCTTGCCGCAAAACAGACTTAATTTTTCTGATGCGCCGCCGGGCGAAGTATAAAATTCGCTAATCAGCATCAGTTCTTCAATGGTACAGCCTGCTTCTTCTTCGGCTTCGCGATAAGCCACCTGTTCCGGCGTTTCCCCTTCTTCAATGCCTCCTGCGACAATTTCCAGCAGCCAGGCTTGTTCAGTGTGCAGCATGGCACCGACCCGAAATTGCTCCAGCATCACCACTTCGTCACGGTTGGGGTCGTACAATAAAACCCCGACACAATTATTGCGGCGAAATAATTCGCGCTGCAACGGTTGACTCCAGCCACCGGTAAATAAGGTGTGTTTCAGTTCGTAACGTTCCAGTTTAAAAAAGCCGTCATAAACGGTGTGCTTGTCGAGAATTTCAAATTGTTTTTTCATGCTGGGATTTAAAATTTGGAGAGCTTAAAAAGCGGGGGACATTTTAATTAGCGTAGAGTCGAATTTACGATACCCCATAGTTTTATGCCAACTTACTGTACTGATTACTAGCCTGTTTATCTAATTGCCGCAAATAGTCCAGCCGTTGCTTGATTTTTATTTCCATACCCCGCTCAACCGGATAGTAATAACAGGAGTCGGTTAATTCTTGCGGAAAATAATTTTCCCCCGCCGCATAGCCGCCTGCTTCGTTATGGGCATAGCGATAATTTTTGCCATAATCCAGTTCCTGCATTAATCGGGTCGGAGCATTGCGTAAATGTAATGGCACAGATAATGAACCACTGGTTTTTGCCGCCTGCATGGCCTGATTATAGGCGGTATAAACTGCGTTGCTTTTAGCGGCAATCGCCAGAAATACAATTGCCTGGGCAATCGCCAGTTCACCTTCCGGCGAACCCAAACGTTCATAAACATCACAAGCGGCAAGCGTTAAATGCAAGGCTCTGGGATCAGCATTGCCAATATCTTCAGAAGCCATCCGCAACACCCGTCTGGCGATATAACGCGGATCACAGCCGCCATCTATCATCCGGCAAAACCAGTACAAGGCTGCATCAGGGTTGCTGCCGCGTACTGATTTGTGCAAAGCCGAAATCTGGTTATAAAACTCTTCACCCTGATTATCAAAACGCCGCACTCCACCACTCAATACTTCCTTGGCAATCTGCTCATCAATGCAAACGCTATATTTGGCAGCAGCCAGCTCTACTGCAATCTCCAGCAAATTCAACAAACGACGCGCATCGCCATCAGCAGCACGGGCAAACTGCTGTTTAATCGCTTCGCTAACTTCCAGATTTAACGCCCCTAAACCACGTTCGTTATCGGTTAAAGCCTGATTCAAAACTGCAATCAACTCAGTTTCGCTCAAGGCATTCAGCACGTACACCCGGGCCCGTGACAACAAGGCATTATTCAGCGCGAACGAAGGATTTTCAGTGGTTGCACCGATAAAATAAACCGTGCCGTCTTCCACATGCGGCAAAAAAGCGTCCTGCTGGGCTTTATTAAAACGATGCACTTCATCAACAAACAAAATACTGCGTTTTTGCTGTTGCTGCTGCAACAGTTTCGCCTGAGCAATCGCTTCCCTGATTTCTTTCACCCCCGCCAGCACTGCCGAAACCGACATAAATGCCGCCTGCGAGTGATGGGCAATCATCCGTGCCAGCGTGGTTTTTCCGGTACCCGGTGGCCCCCAAAAAATCATGGAATGCAGCCGCCCTGAATTGACCGCCTCAAACAGTGGCTTCCCTGCCGTAAGAATGTGCTTTTGACCGTTATAATCGCTTAACTGTCTGGGCCGCATCCGTTCCGCTAACGGTTGATGGCTGTGAGCATCAATCATTTATGCTTGTCTTTGCTCTTGTGCTTGTCTTTTTTGTCGTCCTTGCCTTTATCTTTAGCTTTGTGTTTTTCCTTGTCTTTAGCTTTATCCTCATGTTTGTCCTTATCCTTGGACTTGTGTTTATCGCTGGATTTATCATCGTTCTTATCCTTTGATTTATGTTTATCGCCGGATTTGTCTTCGCTTTTGTCCTTGTCTTTGCTTTTGTGCTTATCTTTGTCTTTAGTTTTATCTTTTGATTTGTCGTCGCTGTCTTTATGTTTCTCGCTCACAGCCTCTTTGTGCGTTTCAGTGTTTTTGGCTCTGGCTTTATGTCTGGGAGCGGCCGTGCTAACTACGGCCTCGTCATTCGTCTCCTCATCGGGCTGCACTTCAACAATTTCTTTGGCTGGCTCTTTGACCCGTTCAGCTTCTTTCTGCTTGGCCTGTTGTTTTTCTGATTCTTTATCTTCAAGCACATCGACCCCCTTGGGAATGTTAAAAACAAACTCTTCTGCTTTAAGTTGCGGATTTAAAACCACATCGGAAAAATAAATTCGAGTTAATTGTCCAAAATTATCACTTAATTCCATGCCACCCAACACGCCGGCATTTAAACCAATCAACACATATTTAAAATTGCTTTCGGAATTTTTTGGCAGCAATTTTATCCATTGCATTTCATCCTCAGAGCCCTGTTTTTCCATGGTAAATTCTTTTTCAATTTCTACATCACCGGTCAGCAAAAGCGCGGGAGTAGAACCCATGGATTTGTCCAGTTTCTTAATAGTCACCTGTTCAAGGTCAGCATCGTAAAACCAGACTTTGCCGGAATTTGAAACGATCTCCTGCAAAAATGGTTTCTGGTAATCCCAGCGGAACTTGCCCGGCCTGCTCAGGTTAAAAACCCCGTAGCTGGTTTGTTTTACCTTGCCGGTTTCGTCATAAACCACCTGCTTGAAATTGGCGGTCAGGGTTCTGGTTGTGGCTAAAAAGCTTTTTAACTGCGCTACAGGTTTTTGCTCGGCATAGGCAAACGGAATTTGTAGCAGCAACAATAGAAATAATACTTTTAGAGATTTTGTGTTAGTAAACATCATCGTACTTTATTTAGAAAAAATTATTAAACCACGTTTTCGCGTTATCAAGAGTGGGATTGTTTGGTTCTGGCGGACTCGGCAGTTCAGCGGGTGTTTCTCCGTCGGTTGCATTAGCATTGGCATCCTCAGCATTGGTGGTTTCGTCCGGGGTTATTTGATTCGGGTCTGCAACAACAGTGCAATCCGAACTTTCAGTCGGTGCCGAGCCAGTAATATAAGGATATTGTTTTGCCCCTGGGCAATTGGCATCCGCCAATAATCCGGTGCCGGGGTCTGTCCATACCCGCTGAATATTTTCAGGGGCAATCAGGTCAACCGCTTTATTGGCAATCTGTTTCATTAAAGATATCCAGATCGGCAATGCCCCGTTCGCCCCCGACAATCCGGCGGATTTATTATCATCGCGCCCTACCCAGACCACTGATAAATAATCGCCGCTAAAGCCTGCAAACCAGCTGTCTTTCAAATCATTACTGGTACCAGTTTTTCCTGCCAGACTCAAACTTCTAGGGAGGGAATTATACGCCGCTCGTGCCGTTCCTTCACTTACCACTTCCTGCAAAATGGTATTGGTCAGATAAGTTGCCGCCGGATCAACGCCTTGTTTGGTTTCAAACGGATAGCGTTGCAGGCGTTTACCGTCACCGGCTACCACTTCCCGAATCGCTTTTAGCGGCGTAACAAAACCATCGCCTGCCAAGGTCTGATACATTTGCGTAACTTCCAACGGTGTCATTGGTGCAGAACCCAGTAGCAGTGACGGCAGCAATTCCACTTCGCGTTTCACGCCCAGGTTTAACAAGGTATTGGCGACCTGCTTTAATCCGACATCCATGCCAATCCGTACCGTTGCCAGATTATAGGAATGCGCCAACGCGGTGTGCAGCGGTACTGAACCATGTTCGCGGTGGTCATAGTTTTTAGGCGACCAGTTATCAACCTTAATCGCCGTATCCTCCACCATAGAGCTGGTGGTGTATTTTTCAGGATGACTGAGAGCCGTCAAATAAACCGCCGGTTTAATCAGCGAACCAATCGGCCTGACTGCATCCAGAGCCCGATTAAATCCGGCTTCAGAGGAATCCCGCCCACCCAGCAAAGCGACAATTTCTGCACTTTCCCGCCGTGTTACCAAAGCCGCAATTTGCAGGTTTTTACTTCTACGGCCTTTTTCCAGCGCTGCCAGTTTTTTGCTGACGGTATTTTCCAGCGCATTTTGCACCTGGGTGTCCAAAGTAGTAAAAATTTTTAATCCTTCAGTGGTTAAATCCTGCTCCTGATATTCAACCCCCAACTGTTTTTTCACCAAGTCCAGAAAGGCCGGATAACGGTTCATCGATCGATGTAAATTGGCAACCACGCCCAAGGGTTCCTGCTTTGCCTGTGCCGCCTGCGCCTCGGTGATATAGCCTTGTTCTTTCATTTCATCCAGCACCAGATTACGCCGCGCCAACGAACGATCCGGGAAACGTCTGGGATCATAATAAGACGGACCGCGCACTAACGAAACCAGACTGGCAATTTGATGTAAGGATAAACTTTTTAACGGCTGGTTGAAATAAAACTCACTCGCCAGACCAAAACCGTTGACGGAATTGGCTCCGTCCTGGCCCAAATAAATCTCGTTGAAATACGCTTCCAGAATTTCGTCTTTGCTATAGCGAATATCCAGCAATATCGCCATAAACAGTTCATTCACCTTGCGTTTTAAAGTGCGCTCCGAGGTTAAATAAAAGTTTTTTACCAACTGTTGGGTAATGGTACTGCCGCCCTGAACCAAACCGCCGGCGCGTAAATTGACAAATATCGCTCTTAGCAGGCCACGCATTGAAACGCCGTGGTGATGATAAAAATCGCGGTCTTCGGTTGCCAGTAAACCTTCTTTTAACAAAACCGGGGCGTCGGCCAGCTTGATTAAAATCCGGTCTTCTTTCAGTTTTGGAAAAAAACTGCCGATTTGCACGGGATCCATTCGTACCACAGCCAGCTCTTTGCTGTTGTCTATATCCGTGATTTTGGCAATACCGGCAGCAGAAAACGCAATTTTAAGATGCTGACTTTCCTGGGCGCCATCCCAAAAAGTAAAGCTGCGGGTTTTCAGACTGATTTGTCGCCCTTGTGTCTGATAGGTTCCTTCGGAAGATAAGGCTGGATCAGGGCGATAATGCAACTGTTCCAATAAGTCTTTAAACTCGGCTGCGGTTATGGCGTAACCTGCATATAAATCCATCGGGTTAGCATAAACTTTGGCTGGAATATCCCAGCGTTTCCCTTCAAATTTTTTACGGATTTTCTGATCTAAAAAACCTAAATAAATCGCAAATGCCGGCAAAAAAATAATAAATCCAATCAAAAGCCAGCGGCTGAGTTTTTTTAAAAACATAAATTAACAAGGTTTGTGAGCGAGTATAAAAATAATCTTAAGCAGTTATTATAAGCTGTAGAAACTGAACAGGACTAAAACCGTCGCAGGTTTGTGCGTTTTTATTATCTGAAAAATGGTGCTGAACGACCTTGACCGGGATAAATCATTTTTTCAGTGATGACAAAATCCATAAATACATCATGAGGTGCAGTGCTGATTTTCTCAAATATTTGCGCTTCATAACAGACTGCCGCCAACACTGTCTCGGCTCTGACCTGTGATAATAGCCGGTCATAATAACCAGCACCATTCCCCAAACGCGCCCCTTTGCGGTCAAATGCCACCCCTGGGACGATAATAAAATCAAGTTCCAATGGCGATATTTCTTTCCCGGCTTTTTCCCATTGCGACTGGGGCGGCTCCATAATTCCCCAGGTGCCGCGAACCAGTTCCGACAAATCTTCCAGCCACCATAACCCCAATTTGTTCTGCCCTTGCCAGTCTTTGGTGCAATAAGGAATCACGATTTTTTTATCGCCTTTCAACTCGGCAACTGCCGTTTGCAAGGTTCTGACTTCACTGCGGCAGTGCAAATACCACATCACAGTCTTCGCTTTTTGATAGGCTGCTTGCTTGAGAACAGTCTGGCAGATTTGCTGACTAAGTTTATCCTTGTCTGCTTGCGCGTTTCTGGCGGAATAGGCGGTTTGGCGTTGTTGGGTTTTATCTGGATTCATTTTTGCCAATCAATTGAAAATCGCAAGCTTTGCTGCCAGCTGCTGTTTAAACTCCTCTTCCGGTACCGGCCTGCCAAACAGATAGCCTTGAAACAAGCCACAGCCTGTGGCTTTCAGATGCTCAAACTGCTCCTGCGTTTCCACTCCCTCAGCGACAATATTAAGGGCAAGATTTTCCCCCAAAGCCAGAATGGTGAGAACAATCGCAGCGTCATTTTTATTAGCTGTCAGTTCAGTTACAAAGGAGCGGTCAATTTTTAGCTGCTCCAACGGCAGGCGTTGCAAATAGGATAATGAAGAATAGCCGGTGCCAAAATCATCCATAGAAAAACTAACCCCTAAAGCCTGAACTTCAGCCATTTTTTTAATAATTTCCTCCACATTGTCCAAAATCATGCTTTCGGTAATTTCCAGTTTCAACAAGGTTGGATTAACCCCGGTTTCCTGCAAAATCTTCTGTACCTGCTCGACAAAATCAGTATGATTTAGCTGGCGACTGCTGATATTGACGGCCAGTTTTAATTGTCGGGTTTGCGGATTTTTCTGCCACTCCCGCAAAGTCAGGCAGCTTTGCCTTAAAACCCATAGCCCAATTGGCACAATCAAACCGGTTTCTTCAGCGATTGAAATAAAACTGTCAGGAAAAACCATTCCATGTTCAGGTTGTTGCCAGCGGATCAGCACTTCCGCCCCTACCGGCTTGCCATTCATATCAACCTGCATTTGGTAATACAGTTTTAATTCGTTGCGCTCCACTGCATTGCGTAGTTCGTTTTCAAGCTTGGCCCGGGTATTCAGAGCTGTCTGCATTTCAGGAATAAAGGCTCGAATAGTATTGCGTCCGGCCTGCTTTGCCTGATACATGGCCAAATCTACCCGCTTCAGCAATTCATCAATACTGGATTCATGGCCCAAAAACAGGGCAAAGCCAATGCTGCCGCTGGAATAATATTCTATTGTTGCCTGTTGCTTGGTTGCAGGTGTCAAAAAATAGGCCTCTGCCAGTGTTGCGCGAATTTTTTCAGCCACAACCTGTGCCTGCAAGGTTGCCTCAGTCACGGAACTGCTTAAATCCTCCAGCATAATTACAAATTCATCGCCTCCTAAACGGGCAACGGTATCGGTAATGCGCACACAGCCTTGCAGCCGTTGCCCTACTTCAATCAGCAACTGGTCACCACGGTCATGTCCCAGGGTATCGTTCAGGGTTTTAAAATTATCCAGATCCAGGAACATCAAGGCGCCGTAAGTTTTGTTGCGCTGGCTGGCATTAAGCGCGGAAGCCAGTCGCTCAAACAGCAAGGTCCGATTAGGTAGTTTGGTCAGGGCATCGTAAAATGCCAGATTGCTGATTCGTTCTTCATAAGCCTTGCGCTGACTAATGTCAGTAAAGGTGCAAACATAATGGCTAACTTGTCCGTGTTCATTGTTAATGGCGGTAATGCACAGCCACTGCGGATAAATTTCACCGTCTTTTCTACAGTTCCAAAGCTCGCCCTGCCAATATTTATCCTGGGCAATTGCCTGCCACATTTGCGCATAAAACGCTTCGTCCTGGTAGCCAGAACTCCAGATAGCCGGAGTTTTGCCAATCACTTCTTCGCCGCAATAACCGGTTATTTCAGTAAAAGCCTTATTAACTCGCAAAATTTTGTTATCAACATCAGTGACAAAAATCCCCTCCTGCGATTCAAATGCGGCTGCAGCAATCCGCAACTCCTGTTCAGCGACTAACTTGCGCTGTTCGCGGTCAAAATTATCCAGTGCGTAAGAAAGGTCATCAGCAAGTCCTTTAACCAAGGTAATCAAGTCAGCAGTGAAATAATTTTCTTCTCCCGAATAAACACCAATCGCCCCAGCACAGCGATTGCCTCGGGTGAGAGGAAATGCCGCCGCAGCCAGAATACCTTCGCCTTTTGCACTGGCGTACCAGGATTGCAAAGGCAGTTCGTTGAGAAAATCGTTTAAAACAATCGATTGTTTTTCGCGAATCGCTCTGCCTACTATCCCGTTACCTTCTGGCAATGACGGATTGGCTGAAATCAGAACCTCACGAAGATAAGCAGAGTCAGGACGACTGGTCGCTTTTAGCTTTACCTCTCCATCTGCCTCTGCCATGCCAATCCAAACCAGTTTAAAATCAACATGTTTGGCGATAATCTCGCAGACTTGCTGAAATAATTTTTGTTCGTCGGATTCCCTGACAATCACATCAACACTTTCTGTCCATGCCGCATATAACTCATTGATTTTTGCCCGCTGCCGTTCAGACTCTGACAATACATCCAGCATCTGGTTAAAAGCTTGTGCCAGCACCCCGACTTCATTGCTACCCTTAAGTTGTGCCCGCATATCACGCCGTCCTCGCTCCACTTCCTGGGCCACCCGCATTAAATGCCGCAGGCGTTTGGTCAATTGCAGCGCCAGAACTGCGGCAGCCGTGGCGATAACCGCAACGGTCAACAGGATAAACTCAATGCCAATCAGGATAATGGAGCGCAGATTGCTTTTCACCTCATTCAGGGTCATTTCTATCCTTGCCCATCCCACATGCCGCATTCCGGTCAAGATCGGAACAGCAACATCAATCTGGTGTGCATTTGCCAGCAATATTAATGTCTGTGGAGGAGACTGCAAAATTTGCTGACTTTGCCTGTCGATTACAAATAACCGCTCTTCCTCTGCTCTGGTGGAGCTTAAGACTTCGCCTTGCAGCGATAAAATATAGGCGCGTTTCAAATTCTTTATCCCGGAAAAACCTTGCAGGACTTCCCTTAAACCAACAATATCCCGCGCCAAAACCCAAGAAATGCTACTGCTCGCCAAGGTAGTTGCCAGCGAGGTACTGTTTTGCAATGCCGCATTGTAAAGAAATTGCCGTTGCTGCTGATAAAGCAAACTGGCAAACCCCAGCATCATCAACAACGCCAAACCGCTAAATGCCAGTACCAACTGGGTACGAATCGAGGTTCCTGTGCTGATTTTCGCGGTTCGATCTGAATTGTGCATAAATGCCATCTGTCAGTTACTCCACCTGGCGCACTGTTTTAGCGAAATTTTCCAAAAATTTTTCTACCGGCAAATAAGTTTGATTATCGGCATGGACAAAACGCGACACCGGAATTTTCGCCAGTAAAGCCTGTCCTTCTTTGCTTTCATGCAAGCTAAATAATGCGATGGAAAATTTATAATTGACCGCAAAAGGTACATCTTTTCGCACCACCCAACCGTTATTTAGCAAAGGTGGAGTTTGCCATTTCACTTCCAGCTGTGCTGCCAGCTGCGGATTTTTTTCCTTAAAGGTTTTCCATGGCACCGGCCAGGTCGCACCGGCGGCAACCCGACCTTCCAGCACGTTCATGATGGAAGATTCCTGTGAGCCAACATAAAGATTGGTAATATCGGTATTAACGTTGAGACCGTGGGTGTGCAGATAATACTGCGGCATCATGGTTGCAGCCAAAGCAGTGGCTGCCGGATAAGAGACGGCTTTGTCCTTTAAGTCTGTAACTTTTTTAATCCCACTGTCACGCCGCACCAGAATAATGCCGCAGAAGTTCTCATCATCCGCCATTTTGCCAAACACCTGGTAGCCGTGTTTTAAAGACTTGATGGTTTGGTAAGGATTTGGCATGGCAAAATCAAAATAGCCGGCGAACAGTTTTTTTTCATACTCTTCATAATTGCGGGAAGCCTCCAGTCTGAATTGGGCTTCAGGGATTTTTTTGTTAATAAAATCGATAATTGGACCGTAAACTTCAAACA
>CAIQWF010000032.1 GCA_903875455.1 uncultured Pseudomonadota bacterium | reverse complement strand
TTTCTAAAATCGTTTCTAGTAGCTTCATGGAAATCTTTTTTTAGGGGAGGTTATTTGTTGGTAGCTACATTTTCCTCTGAATTTAAGATTTCCTCTATTTTTAAAAACTGTCCGAACTATTGTCATTAAGGTAATTTAAAAATTTGTTATGGTTCAATAGCTTCAGCAAGAAATCTTAATCCAAATAACCAGATAAAAATTTAAACCAATCTTATCCTCTTTATGAAAACCGAGTTTGAACAATCCGGAGTTGAATTTCTAAAAGCCTTATCCAAACACGCAGACTTGATTATGAAAGTCTATTTGCGCAAGGAAATTCCCTCTCATTACAATGACAAAGCTCTGGACGAGTTGATTGCCAAGCATATTTTGTGGCGCCCCAGCAGCAATGAAGATTTGCATCTGACCAAAGCCGTGCGCAATATGCTCGAATTCGCCTTGCAGGATGTGCGCAACCGGCAAATTGATAGCAGCATTGGCGATCAACTGGCAGTGATAAAAACCACGGTCGGACATTATAAAGAAGCCTGCAATCAAAACCGCCTGCGCGATAGTGACGAATATTTGAAAGAAATCGGTCAGCGCGTGTTTGGTATGACTGAATCCCTGCATAACAACCTGCGGATGTTGTGGACGCAAATTCATAACGAGTTTGCATTGGTCGCCACTTTAAGTGCGAAAATTCGTGAAAATGAACTGGCGCAAACTCAGGTGAATGTGATTTTGGCCTGTCTGGAAATGCTGGATTTTGCCAGTTTATCGGAGTTGGCGGGGAATGACCGCGATTTACGCCGCCTGCTGGTGGTGAGTTTACAGCGCGAAGCTGAATCCTGTGCCCATGAACTGCGCGAAGTGCAACAACGCCTGCTCACCATGCTGGGAAGGTTTCGGAAAATTCAGCATCGCTCCAAAATCATTCGCGGTTTTGACTTGTTTTTGGAACAACACCCGGATTACATGCCACGCTGTTATCCTGAATATCCGCATTTAACCCCGTTATTCAATCAAATTGCGCCGCTGAAAATTCGTGCACAAGCGAATGTTACGGTGGCCGCGCATGAAACCTTGTTCACTGAACTGATTCAATCGCTGAATATTGCTAATCAGCCAGCTGCAGAGCAACCGGAACGCAGCGCCCAGGCGATTGAAATTGAAATCAGTCCTGAAAAAATTTTGCAAATCTCGCCGGAACAACAAGCTCTGGAAGCCTTTTTTTGTTATTTGGCGGAGCATCAGGGTGAGCGCGTTTCAGCGATAAGCTATTATCAACAGATTGAGTTTGCCTGGGATAAAGAGTTTTGGCTGTTTGGGGTGCTGGGTTATCTGGAAAGCATGGGGCAGGTCAATCGCGACTATTTTGATTATCAATTAACCACGCAGACCGACCCGATTTTTAACGGCAACCGCTTGATTGAAGATGTGAGTGTATGGATGAATTAAACAGTCGCGATTTGCAAAATATCAATCGCGTGGTGACACAAGCCTTGGCGGAAACCCGACTCAATAAACTCTGGCATTATCTGCATGATGAATACGGCATTGGCCGCAAAAACGGCAGCAATCTGCAATTAACCGCTAAAGACCATCAGCGGGTGCGGGAAATCACTCAGAATAACACTCGCCTCGATCCGATTTTGCCGTTACCGACCGGTAGTCGTCTTGAAGTTTCCAAATCTACCGGCAATGAAAAACTGTTCAGTGAAAGCCCTGGCCGGCATCATATTTTGCTGAATAGTCCAGGCGGATTGTTAAAGCTGAACGCTGTTGAAATCCCCTTGATGCCGGGAAGCAGCTATCGCTGTGACTGGCGTGAACTGGATTTAACCCAGATTAAAACCGTGATTGTGGTTGAGAACCTGCAAGCGTTTGATTATATCCAGCAGGCGCAATTGCCAAATGAGTTGAATGGCGCGTGGGTTTTATATCGCGGACATGATGTAAGCTCTCAAGCGGCGATAGATTTATTAAATGCCTTGCCGGAAAAAACCAACATCATCGGATTCTTTGATTATGATCCGGCGGGTTTCAAAATTTTGCTGACCACGACCAGAATCAGGCAGTGTTTGTTGCCTAAGCTTTCTGAAAATTTGTTCAAGTTGGCAGCCGGAACACGAAGCCGTTTTCACAATCAGCAGGCGGCGATGACCTATATTGAAAGCCTGCATTTACCGGCCAGTTTACATTCGCATTGGCAAGAATTGATGCAGCACAAGGTTTGCATATCGCAAGAGTTGATGCTGGCGGAAACAATCAAGCTCGATTGTTATTCGCTCTGAACACGATTTTCCGGATTTTCAAGATTTCACGATTATGAGGTTTCTTAATCCTTGCATTGTTTGGGAACTTTCGCATCCGCCCAGTCGCTTAACTTGATTTTTTGCGCTTCAATTTTAAACTCGGCTTTATTTTTAATGCCTTTGCCAGTTAATAAATTCACATCGCAAGTCAGGCTGAACTTGGGGTCTAAGGTGTCACGTTCATCATAAACATAGCCGCTGACGATAAATTCCTTATCGCGGTAATCCACACTCAAACGCTGATGCCAGCGGTTACGTCCTATCGCATCATTTTGGGCATAAATCAGTAATCCGCCGTCTTTTGCAATTTTAAGCTGCGGCAAAGTTCCCGCCATTGCCCCGCTCCAGACCAGCGTTTTTTTGCTCAGTTTTAACTCCATGTCGCCCGCAGCGTTAGCCAGGTAAAGATAAAAATCAGCCTGGTCTCCTGATTTGAGCAACACCGCCGAATCAACAAGTTTGTCGCCATTCAAGTCTGCGGCAACCACGCTTAGAATCGGATTTTCAACTTTTTCCGGGATTTCACAGGTTATTTTTTCCGGCTCCGCTTTTGCCGGTTGGTTTGCATCAGGCGCAGCGTAAACCAGCGAGTTTGCCAGAATCATTACCATTGCTAAACCAGGATTAATGTTGAATTTACGGATTTTCATACTGACACCTTAACAAGAGAAAGGGATTATTTACGCGCTCTATGCCGTCTAACTTTGTGACTAATCAAGTCTTTGAGTTTAAATGATAAAATGGTTGTGGCCAATATCAGCGTTACGGTATTTCCAACAATAAGGGCATAGTCTTTTTTGAAAATGCCGTACGCCAGCCACAACGCCACTCCAAAAGAAAACAGGCTGTACATTCCTAAAGATAAGGATTCGGTATCTTTGGTGCGGATGGTGAGAATAGCTTGTGGCAAAAAGGAACTGGTCGTGCAAAACGCAGCGACATAACCCAATGTTTCAAGAGAAAATAGCATGATTATTTTCGTTCCGAATTCAATAATTCAATCACAGGCTGGGTTTTAGGGCGCACACCGCGCCAGAGATAAAACGCTTCCGCCGCTTGTTCAACCAGCATTCCCAACCCATCCAGGCTTTTGGCGGCACCATTTTCCAATCCCCATTTTACAAATGCGGTCGGTTCATTGCCGTAAGCCAAATCGTAACAACAGCCGTTGGGAGCTAATATTCCTTTGGGCAGTGGCGGTAAATCGTTCGATAAACTTGCGGAAGTCGCATTCAAAATTAAATCAAATTGTTGATTCTCAAGGTCTGAAAAACCGCAGCCGTGAATATTGTCACCTAGTTCCCGAAACTCTTCTGCCAGATTAATAGCTTTATCAACAGTGCGATTAGCGATGACGATTTCAACAGGATGCTGCGCCATCAACGGACTGACAATGCCACGAGTGGCACCGCCTGCGCCTAAAATTAAGAGGCGTTTATTCGCTAAACCGATTTGATGATTGCCGGTTAAATCTGTCACCAAACCAATGCCGTCGGTGTTATCACCTAAAACGCTGCCGTCGTTTTGCAAAATCAGGGTATTTACCGCTTTAGCAAACCGGGCCCGCTCACTTAAATGGTCGGCAAATTTAAACGCCAGTTCTTTTAATGGCACCGTGCAATTTAAACCTTTGCCGCCATTCTGAAAAAATGCTTTCGCTGTTATTTCAAAGCTTTCCGCCGGAACTTCTTCCGCAGTGTAAGTCAACGCTTGTTTGGTTTGTTCAGCAAATAAGGCATGAATCCGTGGCGATTTGCTGTGTTTAATCGGATAGCCAAAAACAGCATATTTGTCAGTCATCATTTATCCTTGATTTTCGCGTAACCATTGCGCGGCAGCTTTGGCGTAATAAGTCAAAATGGCATCACAACCGGCACGTTTAAAGGCTAATAACGATTCCAAAACCACCGCTTTTTCATCCAGCCAACCGTTTTGACTTGCGGCTTTCAGCATCGCATATTCTCCGCTGACTTGGTAAGCAAAAGTCGGCACCGCAAATTCATCTTTCACCCGACGGATAATATCCAGGTAAGGCATTCCCGGTTTTACCATCACCATGTCCGCGCCTTCCTGCAAATCCAGCGCGATTTCCCGTAGCGCTTCATTCGAGTTGGCCGGATCCATTTGATAGCTGTATTTATTACCTTTGCCCAAATTCCCCGCAGAACCCACCGCATCACGGAAAGGTCCGTAAAAACTGGACGCATATTTTGCCGAATACGCCAAAATCAAGGTGTTGACATGCTTTTCAGCTTCCAACGCCGCCCGAATTGCACCGATACGCCCGTCCATCATGTCAGACGGCGCAACAATATCCGCTCCTGCCTGGGCATGGGAAACTGCCTGCTTTGCCAATACTTCTACCGTTTCATCATTGATGACGTAACCATTTTGATTCACCAAACCATCCTGACCATGCGAGGTAAAGGGGTCTAAGGCCACATCGGTAATCACGCCCAGTTCTGGAAATTCCTGTTTCAAGGCCCGTACTGCCCGTTGCGCCAAGCCGTCAGGGTTATAGGCTTCTTCAGCAAGATCGGATTTTTTAGCGGCATCAACTACTGGAAATAACGCAATCGCCGGTACCCCCAATTCAACTAAGGCTTCCGCCTCTTTCAGCAGCAAATCAATGGATAAACGTTCAACATCGGGCATTGAAGCGACAACATGTCTTTGCCGTTGGCCTTCAATTACAAACAGCGGTTGAATCAAATCATCCACCGACAATTTATGCTCAGACATCAGACGGCGGGAAAAATCGTGGTAACGCATTCTTCTCATGCGGGTAGCAGGAAAGTTGCTTTTATTAATGGTATTATGTGCGATTGGTTCCATAGTTGTATGGGTTTTCTGGTTCAAAGATCAAAAGTTCTATTGCTTTATTGTAGCAGGGTCTGACACGGCTGGTATTTGAAATTGAATAGTTTAACGCGCGTTTTATTTAAGAGGTTTTTATGAAAATCATGTATCCCCCAAGATTTATATTATTTGCGGTATTTGCGTTATTTTTTGGCTTGATGCCGTTGTCACAGGCAATGGCAGCAGAGTTGTCGGCACCTGAGCAGGCGATTGAAGAGGCATCAAACAAACTGAAAGTGAAAATGCAGGAGCCAGGATTTACCAAAGACTTCAAGCAAATCACCGTATTTGTTGAGGATGTGATTTATCCGCATATGGATTTTGACCGCCTTTCAGCGCTGGTGTTAGGTAAAAACTGGAAAACCGCCACTGACACAGAAAAGAGCCAATTTAAACAGGAGTTTAAAATCCTGCTGATAAGAGCTTATTCACGCGCTTTTGTTGAGTTTCATGACTGGTCAGTAGAATTCTTACCGATAACTAAAGAAGATAACCCTAACAAAGTGATTGTGAATACCCAAGTTTTACAGCCTGGACACAAACCTATCAAAATTAATTATCGGATGATGGAAGCTAAAGGCGAATGGAAAGCCTATGACATTCTGATTGAAGGCGTCAGTCTGGTAACAAACTATCGCACCAGCTTTAATGCTGAAATCGAGAAAACCGGCTCTTTGGCCTCAGTGATTGCGGATTTGGCGAAACGCAATAAAGAAGCGCTGGCTAAAAATCCACTGGCGAAAGAAGCATCATAAGATTTCACGTTTTTGGTTGTGAAAACCCATGTTGAGATTTTCGGCATGGGTTTTTTATTGCTTGAGATTAACCGGGAATAAAGGAAATTGAATCTATGATTTTGCGTAATTCAGGTGAGCAGGTGGAAAATTTTTCGCTGACAGCGGTGGCGATAAAATTAAAGTAGCGATTTTCACGGTCATAAACCTGATAAATAATCCGCTGCTGTTTTTGCTTTTTCGGTTTTTCGGTGATTTCCCAGCCATGCGTCAAAATCACGATTTCTTTTTCTTTCTTTTTATCTTTGGATTTTTCCTTAATCCAGGTGTCACGCCGTTTTACAGCCATTAATTTGTGTAATCTAAGCTCACGGTAGGCCGTTGCCAGGAAGGTGGTCGCCGCTTCTTCAGCCGGAAAAGTTGCCGACATCGGGATGACATTAAATTGAAAGCTGCATGAGTTACTAATCGGTAGCTGCATGAATAAGGAATTATCGGAACCGGTATTGCCGCTTTGCAGCTCCCAACCGGCAGGAAGAGTAAAGGAAAAATGGTAGTTTTTGTTTTTATAGGTTGTTTCCTGCGCCGGCTTGGCAATCACTGACAAAACAGCTTTTTCAGCAAAACTGGCGGGGCTGTTTAAAAGTGATGCTGTCATAATAAGCAGATTGCCCAGAGCTGATTTATTCATGTTTTAGCCTGCAAAAATAAAGTGGACTAGCGAGTTTGTTAGTTTACTTTGAGATAACCGGTTCAGAAAACTATAAAAATTTCCAGTCAGAAAAACAAGCAGCCTGCCCTTGATAAATTCCTGCCTCATCATGCAAGTTCCAAACGATAGCATTGCGAATCAGAAAACGTTTGCCGGTTTTGGAAATACGCACGCCCTGATAATCACTGATAAAGCCGTTAGCACTTACCAAAGCCAGCAATCTGTCCCGCTCTGCTTGATTAACCGGCTCCGCAGATAAGCGCGAGGGCAGGTTGATTAATTCCTGCCAGTTAAGTTCAAACAATGCCAGCGCTTTGGTATTGGCATAATTAAACAGCGGGTCGGTGGCGGCATTATGGGAAAGTAGCGCAAAAGGCGCGTTAAATAACTGCTCAGCCAAATTATTATTCCCATTAGAGAGATTGATTAACGGATGGCCGAGCAATTTTTGAAAACTGTTGTTTATCAACTGAGTATGATCGGCTAAATAATGGTTTTCCGCACAAGGTGGGGCAATATTTTGCATAAGGGGAGATGAAAAATTGTTAATTCTGAATCAAGTCTGCGAAAGACGCAAAAAAAGATGGCCTGATTAGCCCGGTAAGAGTATAATGCTTTTATTCCTTGAGACTGCTTGGTCCAAGTTGACTAAGCCCAGGTAGCTCAGTCGGTAGAGCAGAGGACTGAAAATCCTCGTGTCGGCAGTTCGATTCTGCCCCTGGGCACCATCAAATTTATATAAATTCAAAGGTTTGCGTGGCTTCACGCAAGCCTTTTTTATTGCCTGAAAAAAAAGTTTCTATCAATCTTTTTGATGTGTCAAAAGCGTTGAAAAATAACAACGGCATTATTTTGTAGAGGCTATCCATGCGGGCTTGTAATCCACTTGCTACAGCCAGCCACCACCCAGCGCTTTATAAAGATCAACCATTGCGCTCATCTGCTTCTGTTTGGTTTCAATCAGCTCTCTTTTAGCCTCCAAAGCATCCCTTTGTGTTAACAACACTTCCAGATAATCGGCACGGGCGGATTTGAACAGTTGATTGGCAACCTCTATCGACTGAACGAGTGAGTCCACCTGCTTTCTCTTCAGCTGGTAGTTTTTATTCAGGTTGTCGATATTTGAAACCTGATTCAAAACTTCCGTGTAAGCATTGATAATGGTTTTCTCGTACTCATAAGCGGCCTGAATCTGTTTGGCATTGGCGTTTTTATATTCAGCCATGATAGCGTTTCTGTTGACCAAGGGCGCCACCAACTCACCAGCCACCATGGCGGCCAGCGATTCCGGGGTATTAATCAGATATTTCAGCGCAAAGGCGGAAAATCCGACACCAGCTTTTATCCCGAAAGAGGGATAAAACTCAGCTTTGGCTACCGCTATGTTCAAATCGGCAGCTGATAATTCAAGTTCTGCTTTTCGGATGTCCGGTCTGTTTTGCAGCAATTGAGATGGAATACCAACTGCCAGCATTTTCGGCTTGATTTCCATAAAAGTGGCAGACGCGCGTTGAATAGGTTGCGGCGTTCTCCCTAGCAGATTGTTAATCCGGTTTTCAATCACAGTAATCTGCTGTTTGATTTCGTACTTTCTGCTTTGGTTTTTCGCCACCTCCGCCTGATAACGCTTGACTGCCAGCGAAGTGGTTCTGGCATAAAACTGTAACTGTTTTATCATTTCCAGACCATTTTGCTGAATGGCGATATTCTGTTCCAGATTATCAAGCTGGTTATCCAGCGCCAGCAGTTCGTAGTAAGCATGAGCCACTTCCGCAACCAGATTGGTGACCAAAAAATTTTTGCCTTCCGTCGAAGCCATATATTCAAACACCGCTACCTGAGCCGCATTTCTAAGCTTGCCCCAGATGTCCAGCTCCCAGGTGGCAAACAGGCCAAACTGAAAATCACCCAAAACTGCCGGGAAGGATTGCCCGTTGGCCAGTTTCAGACCGTCTTCAACCGCTCCGGCACGGGTATATTTAGCGGTTTTATCACCGCCTGCTGAGGAACCGAAATTAACGAAAGGTAAATAGGCCCCACGCTTTGCCTGAATTTCGTTTTCCGCTACGCTGATACGCTGCATCATGATATTGACTTCCTTGTTATTGCTGATGGCAGTGCTAATCAACCCCAGCAAATACGGGTCATCAAAAAACTCCTTCCATTTCACCGTTGCCGTGTTGGTCTGCTCCAGCAATCCCTGTTTAAACTGCGCCGGTAGCTGGGTGTCAGGGTGTTTGGTTGCCATTTCAGGAATGCCGCAGGACTGCACTATCAATCCCATTCCCAGATAAGCCAGACAACGAAAAGTTTTAATCCTGAGCATCATTCACTCCATAGTGATAGGTTTCAGTTAAAGGATTAACGTCTTCATCTTTAATCAAGGATTTTCCTTCTATCATTTTGGCAAAAATATAATACAGACCCGGAATCAGGATAACGCCAAATACCGTACCAAACAGCATTCCACCCAAGGCAGAAGTGCCAATGGTGCGGTTGCCGACAGCGCCCGCGCCGGTAGCAATTGCCAATGGAATCAAACCGGCAATAAAGGCAAACGAAGTCATTAAAATCGGTCTGAAACGCGCCTTGGCTCCTTCAAGCGCTGCTTCTCTGACCGACATGCCTTGCGCCTGTTTCTGCACTGCGTATTCCACAATCAATACCGCGTTTTTACCCAGCAAACCGATTAACATCACCAGCCCGACCTGTGAATAAACATCGTTGGCCAGCCCCGTTTCTTTCAACAACAGGAACGAACCGAAAATACCGGCAGGCAAGGAAAACAGCACTACCAATGGCAGCACAAAGCTTTCGTACTGTGCCGCCAGCACCAGATAAACAAACACGATAACCACAATAAAGATTTCCAGTGCTTCATTGCCACGCGCCGCTTCGTCAAATGACAAGCCTTCCCAGGCTATGTCGTAACCTTTTGGCAAGGTAGCGGCGGCCACTTCCTGAACCGCTTTAATCGCATCGCCAGTAGTATATCCGGTTGCCGGTTTGGCGCGAATCGCCGCTGAATTGTAAAGGTTGTAACGGGTCAACTCGTTGGGGCCTTGCCGTTTCTTCATGGTCATAAACGAGGAGTATGGAACCATGTTGCCCTCTTCATTTTTGACATAATAGTTCAGCACATCGGTTGGAAAACGCCGAAACTCCGGCATGGCTTGGGTGTAAACCTTGAAAAAGTTGTTAAAGCGGATAAAGCCCTGTTCATAAGTACTGCCAATCAAAATATCCAGATTATCCATCGCTTTGGCAATCGACACGCCTTTTTGCATGGCCAGCCGGTTGTCAATTACCAGTTCGTATTGCGGATAATTGGCGGCGAAAAAGGTAAACAGGCCGGTTAACTCCTTGCGTTTGCGCAATGCCGCCATAAAATCCTGATTAATCTTGTCAAACTGGTAGTAATCGGTGTCCAGATTCTTGTCCAATAAACGCAAGGCCAGACCGGAGGCCGCGCCATAACCGGGAACGGGAGGAGGTTGGAAAAACTCAATCACGGCACCGAAGTTCTTGCTTTTTTCCTCCAGTTCATGAATCACATCCTGAACCGACTTTTTACGCTGCGACCAGTCTTTCAGGTTGATAATACAGGTACCTGCGTTGGAACCGCGTCCTTCGGTCAGCACTTCATAACCGGCCAAAGATGAAACCGATTGCACCCCGTCAATTTTTTCGGCTACCGCTTCCAGTTGCCGTGCCACCTTGTTGGTGACTTCCAAAGTCGAACCGGGCGGGGTTTGGATAATCGCATAAATCATGCCCTGGTCTTCACCGGGAATAAATCCGGCGGGCAAAGTTTTATTAATGCTGAAAATGCCGAAGGAAAAGGCGACTAGAACCAGAATTGTCACAAGCCGCCGGGCAATCACCACGTCCAGTAATTTGACATAACGTCCGGTGACTTTTTCAAAAATCAGGTTAAAAGCGTTGATGAACAAAGCAACTGGCGTTTTCCGTTTCGGTTGGCCGTGTGTGTTTTTCAGCAGCATCGCACACAAAACCGGCGCGAGTGACAAGGCTACAACCGCCGAGATAATGATGGATGAAGCCATCGCAATCGAGAACTGCCGGTAGAAAACTCCGACCGGGCCAGGCATGAAGGCGATGGGAATAAACACCGAAACCATCACCAAAGTAATCGCCACAATCGCGCCACCAATTTCACCCAGCACCTGCCGTGAAGCAACATAAGGAGAACAATGTTCCGCTTCCATTTTGGCGTGTACCGCTTCCACGACCACAATCGCATCATCCACCACGATACCAATAGCGAGAACTAAGGCAAACAGGGTAATCAGGTTGATGGACAACCCGAATGCCGACATCACCGCGAAAGAACCAATCAGGGAAACCGGCACAGCCAGAATCGGAATCAGGGTAGAACGCCAGTCGCCCAGAAACACAAACACCACCAGCGCCACCAGCACAAAAGCCTCGCCCAAAGTATGCAGAACCTTTTCAATAGAGGCTTCCACGAAGCGCGATACGTCGTAGTTGATTTCGTAATCCATGCCCGCCGGAAAGGAGGTTTTTAACTCCTTCATTTTTTCCTTCACCTCTTCAATCACTTTTTGCGCATTGCTGCCGTAGTTCTGCTTCAGTACGATAGCGGCGGAAGGAAAGTTGTCCTTGTTGGAATAGATGTCATAAAACTCGCTGCTCAAATCCACTTTGGCAATGTCTTTCAAATGCAGGATTTCGCCTTCGGAATTAGCACGAATAATAATATCGCCGTATTGCTCAGGTTTGTTGTAACGCCCCTGATAAACCAGAACATACTCTTTGGATTGCGCTGTAATCCCTGAGCTTTGCCCGATTCGGCCAGGGCGTCCGATAATGCTTTGATTGGAAATAGCATCCATGACTTCTTCTGTAGAAACCTTATAAGCCCGCATCCGGTCAGGATTCAGCCAAATCCGCATTGCATACTGGCGGCTACCCAGAATTTTGGCCTGAGCAATGCCGTGTACCCGCTGAATTTCCGGGATAACGCTGACGTTGGCATAGTTAAACAAAAACTTCTCATCCGCGTTTTTGTCCTTGCTATACAGATTGATATACATCAGCATACTGGGCTGTACCCGCTCCACTACCACACCTTCCAGCTGAACCAGCTTGGGCAACCGGCTCATCACCTGATCCAGCCGGGTCTTCACGTTAATCATGGCCTGATTGGGATCCATCCCCAGTTCAAAAATCACCTGAATCACCGCTTCACCGGCACTGGTGGCATCGGAAATAATGTATTTCATACCGGGCGTACCATTGATGGCGCGTTCAATCGTGATAAGTGAGGATTGCACCAGTACATCGGCACTGGCCCCCGGATAGGCTAACGACACAATCACGCGCGGCGGTGCTATATCGGGAAACTGGGAAATCGGCAATGTTTTGATTGACAGGACTCCCATAAACAGAAATACCAGCGATAACACAATCGCCATTACCGGTCTTTTGATAAAAATACTAAACATGGCTTAATCTCTCAATCCTGGGTTATTCGGCATATAAATCCAGCTCTGAACGGACTTTTTCCGGTGGCTGGAAGTTGACTTCCACTTTTTGCCCGGCATGTACCTTGCGTAAACCTTCAACCAGAATTTTATCGCCTTCTTTCAGGCCAGTTTTGATGATAAACAGTTTGGGAACATCCGCTTCTATCGTGATAAGCCTTTGCTCCAGCGTGTTATCTTTGCCAACCACATAGACATAGCTTTTGTCCAGAATCTCGAACACGGCTTTTTGCGGAATCAGCAAGGCATTTTTATAAGGCTTGGCCATCAGAATCGTGCCGGTTTCGCCATGTCTTAAGATTTTGTCAGGATTGGGAAACGTGGCGCGAAATTCGATATTGCCGGCGGTATTATCAAAATCCGCCTCAACCGTTTCAATCACCCCGGTTTGATTGAAAATCTGCCCGTTTGCCATGCGCAACTGCACTTTAGTACGAGCCTGGTCATCCTTATGGGTTTTATAATCCAGATATTCCGCTTCTGGAACGTTGAAGTAAACCCATAACTGACTGATGTCAGACAGCGTAGTCAGTAGTGCGCCTTCTTCAATCAAACTGCCGGTTCTGACCTGCAAGTGGTCCATAATGCCATCGAACGGTGCGTTAATATCGGTAAAGCTTAAATGGGTTTCCGCCAGTTTGACCTCGGCATTGGCTTTATCCAGTTTGGCTTTGGCCAATGCCAGTTCGTTGGCTGAAACAATGTTTTTATCCGCCAGACCTTTGGTATTGAGATATTCAATCTTTACGGTATTGGCTTCGGCCTTGGCTTTGAGCAGTTCGGCCTGGTAGATGTTGGGCATGATTTTGAACATGGGCTGCCCCTTATGCACAAACTTGCCTTCATCCACAAAGATATTCTGCAAATAGCCTCTTTCCAGAGCACGAACTTCAATGTGCCGGATAGCGTGAATCTGGCTGACATATTCCTTGGTGACAGAAGTATCTTCCCGCAGCGGCGTGGTTGCTTCGAGTTTGGGAACTTCTTCGACTTTTTCGGTTTCAGCTTTATGACACCCGCTTAACAAAACGGCGACCAGACTGATGGCAATGGTGGTTTTAGAAATCATGTTTTATCGTAACCTTAAGGCGTGAATCGAGTTTCAAGACTTTCGTAGTTCCTGATGGAACCAAATCTTTATTGAAGCCTTTATCAGCAAATGGAATGCCAAGTTTCAAAAGCATTGAGTAGCCAATCTATGGTTAGAGGACTAACAGATTGATTTTTTTAAAAGAATAATTTTTTTATGACTTTTATGGATAGCCAGAAACAAATTGCAGAAAGGAAGTTTATCGATACCGTAGCAACGTACAGTCATTGGAAATGAGTTAAATGAACTGACTGGAATGGTTTAAATGAACCATACGAAGTCTGTCAGGATTGTTTATAGCCAACGCAGCATAAAATGATTGCCGTTCATGGTGAGCCTGTCGAACTATCACAGCACTTCGACAAGCTTAGTGTGAACGGGGTTTTATAATCAATTTAGAGTGTGTTAGTGATAATTGGAAAGTGGTTCAACATAAATTTTCCCGTGTCTTTTGGAGTCTCAACTCAAGAGTTGGGACTCCAGCCTAGCAACTAAATACCGAAGAACTTTTGTTCTGTTACTT
>CAIQWF010000031.1 GCA_903875455.1 uncultured Pseudomonadota bacterium | reverse complement strand
TTCAGAGAAGGCTTTGATGTGATTAATGACGCTCTTTTTAAGTTGATTTTTACGTTTGAGAATACCATTAAAGCCTTATTTTGTTTTCTGGCGTTTAACCAGAAGTCCGAGCCGAGCTAAATTTTTGTCATGTACAGAGGAATCCAGCAAAACCTCCAGTTCTGCATGACTAAACAGGGTGTTGCCAGTCAATTGAAAATTGTTGATGGTGACGCGCAAATCATTTTGTGGCAGCATAACCGGACGAGCTGATTCCGGCTTTTCTATGCCGACATCCGACTGCTTTTGAGGCTGTTCTGGCAATTTTTTGTTTTCACGCATCATCAGGCCTGAATCAGGAACGGGCACAGCCTCATCTGCGTAGCTTGAAAAAGAACAGCCAACCAACAGCAGCAAACTTAAATTTAGAGAGGAAAAGTTGATTTTTTGGCTCATAAGTTCTTATTTTTCTTGAGAGAATAAAATTCGCATTGTACTCGTAACTAGATTGGCAATGGAAGTAGATTTTAGAGCCCAAATTAATCAACAACACAGTATATTTTGCCGGTTTTGCAGCTCCAAAAGGCAGCAGCAACTCTCAGTTTTCGGACTTTTTATGATTTTAATATCCTAAGGATACTTAACAATGAAGCCAAAGTTCATCGGCGTGACCGGATTACCAAGAGCGGGTTCAACCTTGCTTTGTCAGTTGCTTGCTCAACATCCAGACATTCACTGTGAAGGCCACAGCTCGCCACTGTGTAATACTTTGCTGGGCATTCGACGCATGATTAGTGACGATCAATTCTTTCTTTCCCAGCTCGATAACTCATTCGACAGCTGTTATGGGCATTTGACTTCTGCGATGCGGGGTTTTTTAAGAGGCTGGAACCAGAATTGCGACAAGCAGGCTGTGGTGGACAAAAATCGAGCCTGGCTTCATGCCATTGAAATGCTGTTGTATATCGAACCTGAAGCCAAATTGCTGGTTTGCATCAGGGATTTAGGGCAAATTTATGGCTCTATAGAAGCACAGCACCAGCGCACCATTCTGGTTGACTTTATTGATCATCTGGCCGATTACGATAGATTTGGCCGAGCCAACATTCTGTTTGCCAATGACAAAGCCATCGGTGCTCCATTAATTTCTTTACATGCCGTACCGGACTTACCGAAAGAAGTGCAAAAACATCTATATTTCGTGCGGTTCGAGGACATGATGGCGCAGCCTGTGGCCTGCATGTCTCACATTTACGCCTGGCTTGGATTATCGGAATTCACGATTGATCCTGAAAATCTGCTTGCCAACAGCACACAGGAAAGCGATAGCCATTACCATATGAAGTATCCCCACAAACAGTCAAGCCGGATTACCGATCCCAAAAAACATGAGATTCCGCCGCGCATCCAGGCCCAGATTGAGACTGCTTATGCCTGGTTTTACCAGCAATATTATCCGGGCAAGAAATAACCGGAAGTATAGCCAATCCGCGAAAGTGAATTTTATTCCAGCCCCAGCTTTTTCAAACGATAACGCAGAGATCTGAATGTCATCCCCAGTTGTTTGGCAGTGGCGGTTTTATTCCAGCGGTTTTCCTCTAACGCCTCACAAATCGCCTGTTTTTCAATATCTTCCAGATAATTTTCCAGCGAAACCTGCGAAGGATCATATTCCCCGGCCTGAGTTAATAACGAGGATGTTGCGCTATGAATAGGGAGGTTCAAATCCTCTTTAGTGATAACCTTGCCATCATATAAAGCCATGGCCCGTTCCAGAATATTTTCCAGCTCCCGTACATTGCCTGGAAAGCTGTATTGCTTTAACACAGAAATAGCCTCATCCGATAATTTCGGTGATTTCAGGCCATTGGCAGCGGCAAGTTTTGAGACCAGATGTCGTGCCAGTTCAGCTATATCATCGATACGGCTGCGTAGTGGCGGGACAAGCAGCTCAATCACGTTGACGCGATAATACAAATCCTGCCGAAACTCCCCGCCCTTCACCATTGCGGCTAAATCTTTGTGGGTCGCACTCAATAGACGTACATCCACCGGCGTTTCCTGTTGTGCCCCCACCGCCCGTACTTTTTTCTCCTGGATTGCGCGGAGCAGTTTAACTTGCAGCACGGCTGGCAAATCGGCAATTTCATCCAGAAATAAAGTACCGCCGTCGGCGGCTTGAAATAGACCCTGTTTATCGGCAACCGCTCCGGTAAAACTGCCTTTTTTATGGCCGAAAAATTCACTTTCCATTAACTCATGCGGAATTGCCCCACAATTCACCGCGATAAACGGCTTGTCATTTCGAGGCCCTTGCTGATGAATTAATTTTGCCACCAATTCCTTGCCCGCCCCGGACTCACCTTTAATGTGAATTGGAGCCTGACTGCGACTTAATTTTTCAATTTTGTCCCGCAGTTGCACCATAGCTTCACTCTTTCCCAACAACCGGCTTACAGATGAAGATCGGGACAACTGCAGCGATGGGCCTGTCGGGGTTACGGAAAGCTTCAAGGCACTGCTAATCAGTTGCCGCAACGTGATTAAGTCTACCGGCTTGGAGATAAAATCAAATGCGCCTTTTTTCATGGCCTTAATGGCTGTATCCATATTGCCATGTGCCGAGATAACCGCCACCGGCAAATTCGGCCGATATTGCTGGATATAATCGAGCAGCTGCAAACCATCGCCATCAGGCAAATGCAGGTCCGTCAGACACAAATCGAACTCCTGCTGTACCAGCAATAATTTGGCAGAACTCACGTCAGCAGCACTATGGGTTGTAATTCCCATCCGACTGAGGGTTATTTCCAGTAATTCCCGAATATCAGGTTCGTCATCAACAATGAGAGTGAGTGGTTGTTTCATAATTCAATTTTGGTTTGCTCAGCATTGGAAAGCCACAGTTTGAAACTGTTTTTTTGTTCAGCGGTTACATCGTATGTTAGTTTAGCCTGGTTCAGCTCTGCAAGTTCACGCGAAATATATAAGCCTAATCCTGTGCCGGTGCTGGAGGTGGTAAAAAAAGGCTCAAATAAGTGCTTTACTATTGCAGGAGCAAGTTTTTCGCCATGATCCATAACCGTAATACAGGGGTTTAAGTGATAACGACCAACCAGCAAAACAATACTCCCCTTCTCAGCCGCGCCATACTTTAAAGCATTCAAACACAGATTATCGAGAATTTGCTTGAGATGTCCGGGGTCTATCCGCGCATAAAGTTGCGACTCAGAAAAAGCCAGTTGAAAATCCTGGCTTTTCAAGCCATGTTCTGCAATAAAAGCTTCAAGATAATCCGGCAGCCACTGGTTAAGAAAAATTTTTTCCCGATTGGACGGTTGGCGTTTTGACGATTGCAGTATGTCATTAATGATTTTGTTCACCCTGCGGCTATGATTCTGGATAATTTCGGTCAGCCGTAAATCCTGTGGACTCAGCTTGGGATTTTCGGACAATAATTGCCCGGCATGACTGATTGCACTTAACGGATTGCGGATTTCGTGGGCAATACTGGCAGTCAATCGCCCCAAAGACGCCAGCACCCCTTGTTGCAAACGCTGGTTATGCAAAGCAGTATCTTCCAGGATAATCATATAAAAGGTCTCGTGTTCAGTAGGAAGCAAGCTGAATCGCAACTGGATATTGGCTTTATCAGGACGTTGCAGGGTGAAAAAATCCTCGCTTTGATTATCTACCCAGGTTAAAAAAAATTCGCTTAATTGCAAAGAAATATCTTGAAGCTGTTCTGGTTGCGCAGCTTGCTGCAAAAGCTGTAATCCCGCTTCATTAGTCATGTAAACCTGCTGCTGTCTGTTGCAGATGATAATACCGGACTGCAAATGTTGAATGATATAGCGGTTAAGAGCCTCTAAAGTGGAAATAGTTTGTTTTTGCTGGCTAGCCAGCAAATCTGATTGCTCAGAACGCTTAGCCAATACATAAGCCAGCAAGGTAATGGTAAAAAACGATGCCCCCAACATTCCAGCACCGGGGTAGGATGAGCCAGAATAGCCATCAATCCGAATTCCATAAGCCTGTTCGCCTAACACGGCAACACTGGCGAGTGCCGCGAAGACCATTGAACATCGTCCGCCGATAAGCAAGCCCGCTGAGGCAATGGAAGCGGCCAGCAAGATTCCCATCCCGCTTTCTATGCCGCCGCAAGCGTGCATCAACAAGGTAATAGCAACGATATCGATAAAAATCACGCTTTGGGCTTGCAGGCTATAATTGATATTGCGCCAAAATGAAAAAACACCGGACAAAATCGCCAAGGCCAGATAGGTTTTGCTGGTGTAATTATATAATTCCAGATAATGGCGATTTATGATGGTGAAAGAAAAGCGGCTATACAACAAAATCACAAACAGACTGGACAGGATAAAGCGATAAAGAAAAAAAACCTTCAGCAATAACCAGGCCTGCTTGTACGGGATACCGTATTTTTTGGAAAACGGGCAAGGATAAATAGTGTCAGGTCGATTGGGGGCCATGATTTGATGACTGAAAATTTTTGATAAAGCCGGAAGATTTTCTTACCGCTGTTACAGCTGTAAATTTTAGATTAAAACGACATAATTTATATGATAATACATCGCTTTTATGCCTGCGCATGAAAACTATAAAACAAAACAACAACCCTTAAGTGGCGGAATTTAGATGAATATTCACGAATATCAGGCAAAACAACTCTTTCAGGCAGTGGGGATACCTGTTCCTGAAGGCCGCATTGCCAAATCAAAAGCAGAAGCAATCGCTGCAACACAGACTTTGGGTGGAGAGGCCTGGGTGGTAAAAGCTCAGGTGCACGCCGGCGGTCGCGGCAAAGTTGGCGGAGTAAAGTTATTAAAACAGGCTGAGGAAGTTGGCGGATTTACAGAGCAGATTTTAAACACACGCCTAGTAACGCAGCAAACCGGCATTAAGGGATTGCCGATTAATTCAGTCTGGGTAGAAAAACCCTCGCAGATTAAGCGCGAATTTTATTTAAGCCTGTTGGTTGACAGGGCTACCGAACGCCTGATTTTTATTGCCTCGCCCGCAGGTGGCATGGATATTGAAGAAGTTGCAAAACACACCCCGGAAAAAATTATTAATGTCACTGTGCATCCTGCATCAGGACTCCAAGGTTATCACTGCCGGGAAGTCGGTTTTGCTTTAGGTTTAGCCGCCACACAATTTCCGGCACTGGAAAAAATCATGCAAGGGCTGTATCAGCTGTTTTTAAACAAAGATGCCAGCCAGATTGAAATTAACCCGTTAATTGAAACCGAAGCAGGCGAGTTAATTGCTTTGGATGCCAAAATCAATTTTGATGACAATGCTCTAGGTCTACATCCTGATATTCTGGCTTTTAGAGATGAAGCTCAGGAAGATGAAAAAGAAAACGAGGCGAAAAAGTTTGATCTCAACTATATCACCTTGGATGGTAATATCGCCTGCATGGTGAATGGCGCGGGTTTGGCCATGGCAACCATGGATTTGATTAAGCTTAATGGCGGCACTCCGGCAAATTTTCTCGATGTGGGCGGCGGCACCACCACAGCAAAAGTGGCAGAGGCGTTCAAATTGATTTTGGCTGATCACAAAGTCAAAGCGGTGTTAGTCAATATTTTCGGTGGTATTGTGAAATGCGATGTAATTGCGCAAGGAATTTTAGCCGCAGTGGAGCAAGTGCATGTCACTGTGCCGGTGGTGGTGCGCCTGGAGGGTACCAATGCCCAAGCCGGACGGGATTTGTTGCGGCATTCAGGTATGGCAATTGTCGCCGCCGATGATTTAGCCACAGCAGCAGCGCAGGTAGTGAAATTGGCGGAGCAAACAGCATGAGTATTTTAATCAATAAAGACACTAAAGTAATTTGCCAAGGCTTCACCGGCAAACAAGGCACGTTTCATTCTGAACAGGCGTTAGCTTACGGTACAAAATTAGTCGGCGGGGTTACTCCGCAACGGGGCGGACAAGTGCATTGCGGTTTACCTGTGTTTAATACCGTTGCCGAAGCCGTCAAAGAAACCGGCGCAACCGCAACCATGATTTATGTGCCGCCGTTTTATGCAGCGGATGCGATTTTGGAAGCGGTAGATGCCGGAATCAAGTTGATTGTCTGTATTACCGAAGGGATTCCGGTGCTGCAAATGTTACGGGTAAAAGCCATGATGCAAGGCACGGAGGTATTACTAATCGGCCCAAATTGTCCGGGGATTATTACGCCAGAAGAATGCAAAATCGGCATTATGCCGGGCTATATTCATCAAAAAGGCTCGATTGGAATTGTCTCGCGCTCAGGAACGTTGACTTATGAAGCAGTGGCCCAAACTACCGCGCAAGGATTGGGACAAAGTACCTGCGTTGGAATTGGTGGCGACCCGATTCACGGCATGACTTTCACTGATGTATTACAACGTTTTCAGGCAGACGAGCAAACCAAAGGCATCGTGATGGTCGGTGAAATCGGCGGCGGCGAAGAGGAAGAGGCCGCAGAATATATTAAAGCCCATGTCACTAAACCTGTGGTGTCTTATATTGCCGGGCACACTGCGCCGAGCGGAAAGCGCATGGGACATGCCGGAGCGATTGTAACGGGCGGCAAAGGCACGGCTGCAGGAAAAGTGGCGGCATTACAAGCAGCAGGCGTTGAAGTGGTTAATTCACCAACGTTGATTGGCGCAGCAATGAAAGCCTGTTTTTAATTCTCTGATATAGCGATAACATCTCTTTTTTCAGATGCTATCGCTTTTGGGAAAGGCTATTGTGGAGTAATTCTAATCGACAGAAGCTTTTGATAACTTATTCTGCCTAATTTTGCTTTTTTATGCTTTTATTTATTTCTTCCTTACAAATCAAAGCCTTATATTTTCAGCAGATCTATTTTAAATAGTCATCACTCTTCATTCATAAAGCGTTTGGCGTAAGATTCCTGATGTGGAATATCAATGCTGTGACCTTTCAGCATAAAATCCCAGTACAGCCAGGGAAAACCGGTAGTTTTGCCCCACCACCATATCTTGCGGTTTTTGCGCGGATCTAACAGCGGAAAAGAAGGCGTGACCTTGCCACCGTAGGAGAATTCCGCCAGCATTACGGTATTCAAGGAAGTCGTCAAAGGACAAGAGCCGTAGCCATCATAACTTTCTTTCACTGGTTTGTTATTGATTAAATTCAATAGATTAGCAACAACGGTGTGAGCCTGTTTCCGCACTGCGGCCGCTGTTTTGGCATTGGAAGTCGCTGCGGCATCCCCAAGCGCAAAAATATTTTGATATTTATTATGCTGTAATGATCTTTCGTTGACATCTACCCAGCCTGCGGCATTGGCAAGCGGGCTTTGCTTGATAAAGTCAGGGGCACTTTGCGGTGGAGTGACATGAATCATGTCGAATTGCCTGCTAACCTGCTGTTTATTGCCTTCGCTATCAGTCATTTCAAAGGTTGCAGTTTTGCTCTCGCCATCAATCGCGACCAGATTATGGGTAAAGTTGGCTTTAATTCCATATTCGGCAACCACTTTCATTAATGCCTTGGCAAAAAACGGCACCCCAAAAATTCCCGGGGCCGCTGTGTAAAATTCAATCTTAAATTTATCCAAAATACCTTTTTGACGGAATCTGTCCGCAGCCAGATACATAATTTTTTGCGGTGCCCCAGCACATTTAATCGGCATCGGCGGCTGGGTAAAAATGGCGGTGCCTGACTGAATGTTTTGAATACATTCCCAGGTATACTCAACGGTATCCGGTGAGTAGTTGCTGCAAACATTGTTTTTGCCCAATGTTTCTTTCAAGCCCTTCACTTTGTCCCAATCCAGTTGCAAGCCAGGACAAACCACCAGATAATCGTAGCTAATGCTCTCACCGGAACGCAGCGTTACCGCGTTTTCATCCGGCTGAAACGATTGTGCATAGTCTTTTATCCAGATTACCGTGGGATTGATTAAGTCCGCTTCGTTTTTGGTTGCTTGCGCTAAAGTATATTCGCCGCCGCCAATAATAGTGAAACCGGGCTGGTAATAGTGCTTTTCGGAAGGTTCGATGATGGCAATGTCAAGTTTGGCATTTTGTCTGCGCAGGGTGTTGGCGATGGTAACGCCTGCTGCGCCGCCGCCAACAATTAAAATAGCATGATGTGTGGTTGGCATGAAATTCTCCATATTGTTATTGTTTTGGATTTTGCCATTCTACATGGTCTTCGCATCTTGAGGGTATAGGAAATCTTTTCACTAATAGCTGTTACCGGGACTCAGCCCCCGACTCTGCATACTGCTCACCGTTAAAAACATAAGCGCGATTGCTGACCGGAATAACTTTATTATTATCATCGCTGGTTGTGCCTTTCTGAATCACCAATAAATCAGGATATTGCGGATTTTTGCCGGTTTTAGTCAGGGTGATTTCGCCAGTAAACTTCCAGCACGCCGATAACAGGCTGTCAGCAGGTTGTGGGCTGTCATCACAGGCGCCGGCATTGTCGCCGCCGGTTTGTACAAAGCCTAAATCTTTCCAGACTTTCTGTTTGGGATTAAAGCTGAATAAACCTTTGCCTTCTTCGGTATAACCCTGTCCAGATGAACCGCTTGCGATTAAAAAAGCAATGTTGTCAGGAGACAATTGCAGGGTTGGAACAGTTTTGGTTTCAGGAACATCGCCCCAGGCCCCAAAGCTGCCGACATTGAGTTGCTTGGAAAAAAACTGCCATTGTTTATCCACCAGTTTATAAACCACAACGCTGATGTTCGCACCATCGGCGTGACTGTCGGCAACAGCTTTGGTGTCTGGGTCTATGGTTTGGCTTTTAACAAAAACAGCGTGGAAATTATCTTTGTTCTGGGAAAAAGACTGTTCAAACCACAGACTGCTTAACTGGTCTGCAGCATTGTTGACTTTTGCCGCTGTGGTTTTCACGCCAAATAATTCAGTTAAGACTTCGGCGGCAGGTGGAGTTTTTGGAAGATTAGCCTTTGCAGCGATAACAGGCAGCTGTTTTGTGTTTATTTGGGTGTTTTTAGGTGTTTTTGTGTGTTTTTGATAAAAATAATAGCCAACAGCGGTTAATGTGAGGATTAATGAAAGCACTGACACCATAAAAACAGGGCGCTTGGAAAGAGAGACATCAGTCATTTTTCAGGTTTCCTTCAAGTTTGGGCTTTATCAGGCAGAACGGATTGCAGGCCTGGCGGCAAACAGCGCGACCAATAACCACGCTGCCAAAAATGCCACTCCGCCTAACGGGGTAATCATGCCCAGCCATTTTAAATTGAGCACAGCCAATAAATACAGGCTGCCGGAAAATAACAATATCCCGGCAAACATTAGCCACCCTGCCCTGTGCAGCAATTTGTCGTCAGGCGCTTGCTGATGAAACACCGCAATTAAGCCTAAACCTAAAGCGTGCCACATTTGATAGGCGACACCGGTCTTATAGACCTCCAGCATGGCAGGGGTCAGCACCGCTTTTAAGCCGTGAGCGCCAAACGCGCCTAAACCGACACCAGTCAAGGCACAGCAAGCAGCCAGCAGCAAAAAAACGGAGCGCATTATTTTTCCAGCAAGCGCGGCATCAGTTGTGCCAGATTACAGGGACGGGTACGGGAGTCGAGCTGATCTTTAATCAGCAAGTCCCAGGCAGTGCGGCAAGCGCCGGATGAGCCGGGCAGGCAGAAGATATAGGTGCCGTTGGCAACGCCGGCAATGGCGCGGGATTGAATGGTTGAGGTTTTGATGTCCTGATAGGACAGCATTCTAAATACCTCGCCAAAGCCATCCAGTAGTTTGTCCAGCAGTGGCGCTACAGCTTCAGGGGTACCATCACGTCCGGTCACGCCGGTTCCGCCGGTGCTGATGATGACATTAACTTCTGGATTGGCAATCCAGGCCGAAACCACAGCACGGATTTGATAAATATCATCAGCGACGATTTTTTTTTCCAGCACTTGATGCCCGGCTGCTCTGATTCGTTCGACCAAAGTATTGCCGGATGTATCATCGGCTTCAGTGCGGGTATCGGAAACGGTTAAGACAGCGCAATTAAGTGGAATGAAGTTGTTTTCTGTAGTCACGGCTGTTTTTTGATAAGTTATTATCTGGACTGATTATCAAAGCTTTATATATGCCAAAATCAGATCACAATATAGTCTGTTAATTGCTATAGGTAACAGGGCAGCTGGCAGCCGGAGAGCCTGGAAAACAACAAGATGCAGCTGAGGTCTGTCCCGTATCAGGATGAACAACCACGATACCTAAATTTTCTCTGGGTAAAACTGTTTCCGCAAACACCCGATCGCCGTCACTGTCAATATTACTGCCACCTACCACTATGTTCATCGGAGGAAAAATAAAGTGATGGGTGTAATTGATAATTTTTACGTCCACATATTTTATTTTATTGAACTCAGTGCTTTGAGTGCCTGGGGTCACAAAAGAATTAAAAGTGGTCAGTACTGCGCCGTTCTGGTCCAGATACCTTACTTTGACATTGCTTGACTGAATAAACGGCAGAATTCCACTGGTAGTAGCACTGGAGGTTGCGGCATTATTAAACAGGGTCTGTTGAACCACCTGTGGCGCAGTTGGCGGGCAGACGGCGGCAACTCTTGCCCCTCTGCGGGTCATCTCGGTTAAGGTATTCAGGGTAAATGCCATGCGTCCGAATTCAATCACCCCGAACAGTACGCTAAAAAACAGCAGCGCGATAATGGCAAACTCAACCATTGCGGCTCCAGATTGCGTTTTCATAAGATACTCTGCATAACTGCGGTTGAATGCAGCACAAAATTGCTGGGCACAATATTGGTGCCAAAAATATGATTAAAAATCGGCTGATAAGGATAGCTGATGGTCACCGTAATCAAACCAGTGTTGCTTGCAGAAAAAGTGCAGCTGTTAGCACCTCCAGAGCACGGAGCTGGATTCAACAAAGTGGCGCTGGCACAGGTCGGTCTTCCGCACGTCATTAAATTGGTGGCAGTCGCCTGATGCGCAGTTACCATATCCTGATACTTTGTCCCGCCAGTGCCTGGCTGCTGGTCAATCAGATACCTGGCTGCGTCCTGGGCTGCTTTATTCAGGTTATTAAAGGTCATCAACATGTGACCAAATTCCACAATGCCAAATACCATCATCAGCAGGAACGGCAAAATAATGGCAAACTCCACCATTGCCGCACCTGTTTCAGAGTTGTGTTTAGGAGTCATGTGACAAAGGATCTTTATAAAGTTGAATTTTCAGCAAATCAAACGCCTGATTGCCCGTATTGCTGGAAGCTCCTCCGGTATCACAGCCCTGAATGAAGGAGCCGCACACTTGATTTTGCCCAGTGGTTCCGGTACCACAATAGTCTGTTTTCGGATTCGCAGATTGCTGATCTTGCGGGGTATTTAATAAAAAACAGCCCATCGCTAAAACAGAGACCTGTGTATTGCCACTCCCCGGAGTAACCCCTCCATACGCTCCGGTGCAATCAACAATCGGCACAACAATCACCCGGCGCTTATTGCCTGCGTGCCCCCCGATTTTAGTGGCAGCGCAAAAAGTGTCTGTCACTGTGGTGGTGGTGTTACCTTGTGTTTTAGTCCAGGTCCAGTCTACCCCGGCCAGACCGTTCAGATAGTTGGGAGAATAAGCCGATGTGTTGTAGTCATAACAGGTGGTATTCGCATCTGCCGGGTAAGTCGTGGAATAACCTTGTCCATTACTACCTAAAAATCCCCGATACAAGCCAAATCGGGTATTTAAGCCGTCTGCTATCGGCTGCATTCTCGATCCCGGTGCTGTGGTTCCGGTGCTCGTTCCCTCGGTACCGCCGACACAAGAAGACACACTACCCGCACTTGCCAAAGCTATAGTAATGGCTTGTTGACTATTACTCCCCCCTATATCCATTACCTGAAAATTTCCAGATAGCTGGCTCCCGGTTTTACCGATAGGAGAGGAATCCTTTAGGATTACTTTCTGGCCATACGTATATCCCCAAGCTCCAGTGGTACTGTTACCCTGCGGACCTGCTGCACAGATCATCAAAGGGACTGCTGTGTTTGGACAAGTCACCGGGGTAATACCGGCCACCGCACTGGCACTGAAAAACGTGCTTGTGGTACCGGGGGAAAGCACCTGAATAAACCAGGTAGACAAACTGAGCTGACCTGTACTCACCCTGACATACAAAGGGCGGGTGCTGGTAGTTGCATCAAACAAGGTGTTCGAAAACTGCACGCTAAGATTGGCACTGCTGGTACTGCTTAATTGAGTATTGCCACTCATATTGCTGTTGAACACACTGGTGGCAGCGGTAGTTGCGGCAGTTTTGGCCGCCGCCACATCAGAAGCAGCAGGTGTGCCTGGATTAGTGGTTAAATGCAGCTGGTCATTCAAGGTTTTAGCTCCCGCCAAAGCTGCGGCATCCACCGCATTTTGCAAGCGGTCTTTGTCCAGGTAGAGATGACCTAAATCCAGTGCCAGCCCAGCCATTCCCATAATGACAAACAAGCTTAAGGCCACAATAACCAGCACTGCACCTTGTTGCCGTGGTAAAAATTTGCCTGCTAAAATCATTTTCATTCCCCTTTAAATAAACAAAAAGATTCCCTTTTTTGTGGAATGTTTTAATACTTTCAGGATAATTTTTCCTGCTTGAAAGTCAATAATACACACTATGGCTCTGACAACTCTCAGAATAGCAAGCAACAAAGCCACCAGCTCCGACAAACTCGTCATCAACGGACTCAAGCAAGTTTGCGCCTATTCCAGGTTAATTATTGCCCGGAGCTACTTAAATTGCTATTGCTGCCTACATTAATGTTAACCGGCTGAATCTGTTGTTGCGTTCCAAAACTGTTCCGATAAGTTCTGATAATATTTTGCCCCGCCAACCCGTCCAGTCCTTTTTTTGACTGCGTTATCGGTGGATTAGCAGCGGCTTTCGGATTCAAATATTGAGCCTGGGTTATTTGCTTGACTGAATGACCATAATCCCCCTCAAAAACAACCGCTCTATAGCCATTGTCGGCACAGGCACTGAGTAATAAACAGGCTGCTATCAGTTGATATGTTTTCATGGAGTGTCTCCTGCGCTAATTTGATGGCCAAACTGCCCACTCACACCGCCTTTAGTCGTGCTATCGGCCGACAAAGCACTGACCTTGCGGGATTCGGTTCTACCCAACAGATAAAAATCCACATCATCAGGCGGTACAAAAGCATCCGTAGGCAGACGGATCTGATTTTTGGGTACCGGTCTTGCCAAATGCGGCGTGACCAGAATCACCAGTTCTTTTTGATCTGCTGAACCGTCCCGGTTTCTAAACAAAGCGCCAACTAAAGGCAAATCGGCAAATCCCGGAATTTGATTCTGATTACCGGTTGAATTATTATCCAATAATCCAGCTATTGACATGGTTTGGCCATCGCCGAGCTCGATAGTGGTCTGAGCCTCGCGTAATAACAAGCTCGGCACAGAAGTTTGTACCCCGGTAATGGTGTCGGCTATGTTAGACAAGGTACTTACAGAAACATGAGTATTCAAGTTGATTTTATTGCTGTCCAGCACCGTAGGTAAAAACTCTACCCCCACCCCAAACTGTTTGAATCCGACAGTACAATTGCCCAAATTACAAGAAGCCGCATAAGGAAACTCGCCCCCTGACAGGAAAGAAGCCTTTTGACCGCTTAAAGTAGTCAGATTGGGCTCTGCCAGCAAAGTTGTCAGATTAGTGGTTCTGCTAAAATTTATGGTCCAATTGAACAGCACCTCACCGGTAAGGTATGAACCGGTAAAAAGCCCTGCCCCCGCCGACAACACATTCCAGATAAAATCCTTGGCATTTTTAGCATTATTATTTGAAACCGCTTGGGTAATGCCAATTTTGCGAGCCAGACTGCGACTAACTTCAGCGACTTTCACTTCCAGCATCACCTGTTGGCCGCCGCCGATCTGCATCATGTTGATAACATTCGGACTACTCTGGTTGTTATTACCAGAAGCGCTACTTCCTGAACTACTTCCTGAACTACTTCCTGAACTACTTCCTGAACTACTTCCTGAACTACTTCCTGAACTACTTCCTGAACTACTTCTGAGAGCCGGTGTAGCATAAGCCT
>CAIQWF010000030.1 GCA_903875455.1 uncultured Pseudomonadota bacterium | reverse complement strand
GTGGCAAGTTTTTCAATGCCTGGCCCTTCGTGAATCCGTAACAGGCGAGGAATTTTTTTGCGGTTTAAGTAACGCGCTGCGGCAATATTGGCACTAATCATAAACTCTTCAATCAGCTTGTGCGCATCATTGCGTTGTATCGGGACAATCTGTTCAATTTTGCGCTCCGAGCCAAATACAATTTTGGTTTCCTGAGTTTCAAAATCCATTGCCCCGCGTTGTTCGCGTTTGACTCGCATCACTTTATACAAAGCATACAATTCTTCTAAATGGGGCAGTAAAGACTGATATTTTTTTGCCAGTTCTTTATCGCCATCAACCAACATTTTTGCAACTTCGGTATAAGTCAACCGCGCATGTGATCGCATTACGGCTTCAAAAAACTTTGAGCGTAAAATATTGCCTTCCTTATCAATAACCAATTCGCAAACCATGCAAAGCCGGTCTACGTTTGGATTTAATGAGCACAAGCCATTTGATAAAATTTCCGGCAGCATCGGAATCACCTGCTCAGGGAAATACACTGAGGTGCTGCGGTTTTTCGCTTCTGCATCCAAAGCGGTATTAACCTGGACATAATGTGCAACATCGGCAATCGCGACTAATAATTTCCAGCCTTTTGCTGTTTTTTTGCAATAAACCGCGTCATCAAAATCCCGGGCATCTTCACCGTCAATGGTGACTAAGGGCGTATCACGCAAATCTATCCGGCCTTTCTTTGCTGATTCAGGTACTTCTTTTTTCAGGTGCTTGATTTCTTTTGACAATTTATCCGGCCATTCATTAGGCAATTCATAACTGCGAATCGCCACCTCAATTTCCATGCCGGGCGCAAGATGTTTGCCCAATACTTCAATAATTTTTCCTATTGGCTGATGTCTTTGATTGGGTTGCTGGACAATTTCTGCTACCACAATCTGGCCTTTTTTGGCTTTTCCCAAACCTTCTTTCGGGATCAGAATGTCTTGGGCAATTTTTTTATTATCGGCAACGACAAAGCTGAATCCTTTTTCGCTAAACAGTCGCCCTACGACTTGATGAGTATTGCGTTCCAGCACTTCTACCAGGGCGGCTTCACGCCGCCCTTTTCGGTCTATTCCTGAAATTCGCACCACGGCACGATCATTGTGCAGCAACTCTTTCATTTCGCGTGGCGACAGAAACAAGTCGGCAGAGCCGTTATCAGGTTTTAAGAAACCAAAGCCCTCAGGATGGCCCAATACCCGTCCGGCAATTAAATCCTGATTATTAACCAGACAGTATTGCTGTTTGCGGTTGAACAATAACTGCCCGTCTCGTTCCATGGCACGCAAACGCCGGCGTAAAGCCTCCAGATCATTCTCTGACTTCAGGCCGAATGATTCTACGATTTGTTTGCGCAGTAAAGGTTGTCCTGCCTGTTCCAGCAGTTGCAGGATGAGTTCGCGGCTGGGGATAGGTTGCTCGTATTTCGCTGCTTCGCGTTGAGCATATGGGTCTTGGGCTGATTTAAAATCAATAGTATCAGAGGAGGACTTCTGGGTCATTTATGAGGGAATCTGCGTGTAACGGAGTGATAATGAATGTAATTTGAGATTTTTATGCTCAAATTAAAATAAGCTTGTAAACATATCACAGAAGGCGAGTTTTCACCATTGATAGTAAAAGCTTGAGATAAATAGTTTAAAAAAGAGGGGGTAAAAGCCTGATTTCTAGCCAATATAGAAAATGCTGAAATTAGCAATCTGAGTTGACCAGTAAAACAGCAATTAAAGATTACGAACTCGCAACGAGTAAATGTGGCGTCCCCAAGGGGGTTCGAACCCCTGTTACCGCCGTGAAAGGGCAGTGTCCTAGGCCGCTAGACGATGGGGACTTAGGACTTAGATATTGCAAATCAACAAAATTGGTGGAGCCAGACGGGATCGAACCGACGACCTTAACACTGCCAGCGTTACGCTCTCCCAATTGAGCTATGGCCCCTTAGTTGATAACCGCCATTATACAGTTATTTTTGAGTTTGTCTAGCCTTGAGTCAAGTTTTCAATATATTCGATGGCACGTTTAATTCTAACCAAGGTTTTTTCGCGTCCTAAAAGTGATAAAGTTATATCAATCGCTGGCGAAACCCCTGAGCCACAGACAGCAACCCGCAAAGGCTGCGCTACTTTGCCCAGTTTAAGCTCCATGGCCTCAGCAACATCCAGCACAATTTGATGCAACTGTGTGCCGTTCCAAACCTCTGTCTTTTCAAACTCATTTAGTAAGCGTTGTAAAACTTTGTCAGTACCTGGTTTGAAATTATTTTTCGCCGCTTTTTCATCGTATTCAACAAAGTCTTTATAAAAATAGATGCTCGCCGCCGCCATTTCCACCAAGGTTTTACAACGTTCGCGCTGTGCTTTCACAACCTCAACCAAAGCGGGGCCTTCAGTCGGATCTATTCCCAAATTACCGATATGCCAGCTTAAATGATGCGCCACATGCGCAGGCTCACTATTCATAATATAGTGATGATTCAGCCACAGCAATTTTTCAGGATTAAAGGTTGAGGCTGAAACATTGACATTTTCCAACACAAAATGCTCAATCATTTCATCTACTGAAAACACTTCCTGATCGCCATGTGACCAGCCTAAACGCACTAAGTAATTCAGTAAAGCTTCAGGCAAAAAACCGTCATCACGGTATTGCATTACGCTGACAGCGCCATGCCGTTTCGACAGCCGCGCCCCATCAGAACCCAAAATCATCGGTAAATGCGCATAAAGCGGCAAATCAGCTTTTAGTGCTTTCAGAATATTAATTTGTCTGGGAGTATTATTAATATGATCATCACCGCGCACAACGTGTGAAATTTTCATATCCATATCATCCACAACCACCGTTAAGTTATAGGTGGGTGAACCATCAGAGCGGGCAATAATCAAATCATCCAGTTCTTTGTTCTGAATAACAATATTGCCTTTTACCAAATCATTAATAACGACCGCACCCTCAATAGGATTGCGAAACCGAACCACGCATTCTTGCGGCGCAGGATTTTGAGGATTATCGCGGCAATGACCATCGTAGCGCGGCTTTTCTTTATTAGCCATTTGTTCTTCGCGTAATTGCTCCAGACGTTCTTTGCTACAAGAGCAATAATAAGCATCACCTTGGGCTAATAGCTGCTGAATAATTTCTTTATAGCGATCAAAATGATGGGTCTGATAAAAAGGCCCTTCATCATATTCCAATCCTAACCACGTCATTCCTTCCAGAATTGCATTCACCGATTCCTGGGTTGAACGCTCCAAATCAGTATCTTCGATTCGTAAGACGAATTTTCCGCCGTGTTTACGGGCATAAAGCCAAGAAAACAGGGCAGTTCGCGCCCCGCCAATATGTAAATAACCGGTAGGACTCGGGGCAAAGCGTGTTTTTATACTCATTTATTATTTCTTTCCTCTGTACATGACAAAAATTTAGCTCGGCTCGGACTTCTGGTTAAACGCCAGAAAACAAAATAAGGCTTTAATGGTATTCTCAAACGTAAAAATCAACTTAAAAAGAGCGTCATT
>CAIQWF010000029.1 GCA_903875455.1 uncultured Pseudomonadota bacterium | reverse complement strand
TGAGATTTTATGGCGTAAGGTTAAATATGAATGGTTGCCTTTGTCGTGTTACGTCAGTTATGCAAATTTGAAAAAAACGGTGGTGGATATACTTTCAAATTTTGGAACTAAATACCGTATAACTTTTGTTTAACTACTTATAGTTATCTATAACTCGCTGTTTTCGAGTTTATCCCACGCTTCCAGCACCAGGCGGCGGGTGCGGTATTCGCCGAATTCGCGCATTTCGTTGTTTTTCAGGACGCGGAAGGTTTCGGACGGGTAATCGTCGCCCATGATGTCGGCGGGGTCGAGGATGTAGCGCAGTTCGTCGCGGCTTAAACCGTAGGCTTTGGCATACCAGGCATCGAGTTCTGCCCGCAGGATGGCTCTACGGTCTGGGTCAAAACTAAACGGTTCGCCGTGATAGCCTAAATCTTCTGCCCAGGGTTTTAGGTCGTGGGCGGTGTAGGTGAGTTCCAGCACACGCGGCACAATGAAATCAAGGTCGGTTGCTTGGTAGAAATCAGGCGGTAAAATGGGAAATTGTTTGAAATAAAAATATGCCAATGATGTACCACCAACTTTTTGTCGTGCTATATAGTCAAGGGTTAAGCTGTTTAAATTTCCTAAAAATGCGGCTATATGTTGAGAAGAATTATTTTCGCTAGGCATAATCAACGGAGTTTTGTGATTCGCTCCAACTCTTGGTAATACGGTGGCAATAACAGTGCGTTCGTCTGTTGAACGGCAAATATCACGAAATCCCAATAGCCACAGATTTTCCCAGTATTTATCAGCTAAACGATCATCAACTTCGGATTTTTTGACCCAGTAACGTGATGTAACACAGAAATTTGGATTTTGCTTATCTGTAATCGAGAGGTTGTCAGAAATATCTTCACCGTTTTCTGATTTGTAACTTGCATAACGATGATCAAATTGATGAATCATTTTAGCTTCGTACAGTGGTAATCTGCTTGAATCAGGACTTTTTTGAAATAAATGGCTATCGCTAGTCATATTGAACAATCCTTGCCTAAATGTGATATTCCAAGGATTTTGTTCGGTTTCCGCGCCGCGCGCTTCATGAATCAACACCGGCACTTGCCGATAAATTTTGCGGGTTAATTCGGCATCTTTATTGGAACGAAACACCGGACAGGTTAAGGTATTCGGATTAATCCGCAGAAAATCATCGGAACTTAAACTAAAACGGCGGCGTGAATCTTTGAGTTGTTCGGTATTGGTCAGGAAAAATGCAAACTCGGCTTCTTCAGCTTGTCCCAAAGTCAACAAACAAAACTTCATCCGACTATCAACAGCCGCAAAAACTTTCTCGCGATTTTCAAAATCATACAAACTGGCAATCTTGCTACTCTGCGCAATCTGCCCAAAATACGCTTTGGTAGAATCATCGGTGGCAATGCCGGTCGGCACAATAAACCCCGCCCGTCCGCTCGGTGCGGTAATTTGGCTAATGGTTTCGGCAAACAGCGCGTAAGTATTCACATCACCGACACCCGTCAACGGATAACGCCCGCCGTCCTCGCCTTTCAGATGCGCAAACACACTCGCCGCCTCCGCTGTGCGCCGCGCGGTGATAAATTCCGCAAACAACCGCTGCTCCGCTGCGCATTCCTGCGCCAACGAATCCAACTCAGGAAACAGATTTTGCGCCAACACGCCTTGCGCTAACCACTCAATCCGTTGACTGCGCTCGGCTTTGTTTTTCGCCTCCGCCACAAACTTATTGCGGGTGGCAAAAAACTCCTCCTCCTGCAATTTAATCCGCTCCCAGGGCGGATTCGCCAACACACAATCAAACCCGCCCTGCTTAAACACCTGCGGAAACGCCAACTGCCAATGAAAAACCTGCGCCTGCTCACAAACCTGCTGCGCCGCTTGCAACCGCTCCGCCTGAAAAATCCCCGCCAAATCCGCCGCCGCCTGCTCAGTGGACAATTCAAAATACAGGTTTTGGGTGGTCGGCGTAAATCGCTTTGCCTCCAGATTCGATTTAGCCAGCAAAAACGCCCCGACAAACAAATCCGCCGCATTTCTTAAACGGTCGTGCTGCACCTGTGCCAAAAACTGGGTGTAAGCCGCTGCTTTTGCCGCATTTTCAGCGGCAGTGCTATCCGGCATTTCCACAATAGACTCAATCCGATTGGCGACTGAATCCCGAAAATCAAGCTCCAGATTGCGGTTTTGCCGTTGCTTTGCTAAAAACTTCAAGCCTTGCTGATTATCCTTGGCAATCTCCTGACAGACTTTTTTATCATCGCCCGACAAAGCTTTAAACGCCTCTTTCGGAATGCCGCTTTCCAGTTGCTTAAAATCCGTAATCCCGATTAAGGCATCGCCGCATTGCAAGTGATGATCCAAAAACGACAACGGCAAACCCTGCTCAAAACCCTCCAACCATAACGCCATCCGCGCCAGTTCAATCGCCATTGGATTTCTGTCCACCCCAAAAATGCAATGACTCACCACCTCCCGCAAGGCATGACGATAATCTTCCGGTTTTACCGCGCCATCGGTCGCCCGTAATGCCGCCAGTTGTTCAGCCAATCGCCGCGCCGCCGCCAGCAAAAAATGGCCACTGCCGCACGCGGGGTCTATCACTTTGATAGCCAATAACGCCGCAATCGGTTGCGCGGGATTTTCTGCCAACCGCTGCACAATCACCGGCTCTAAAGCGGATTTAATCAACTCCTGCACCAAACTATCCGGCGTGTAATAACTGCCGCTGGTTTTACGGGCGTTGCCTTGGGTGCTGCCTTCGCTTGTTAGGCCAATAAAGCCGAATCTGCGGGCGGATAAATTTATTTCCGGGACTAATTCCAGCAGACTTTCATACACTGAGCCTAACTCTTCACTGCCCATGTTGCGATAATCGACCGCCGCTAAACTGCCGCTTAAATTTGACCAGCGCAAATGCTGCATCACCTCCAATAAAGCCGCATTGCCTAACATGGCGGTGTCTAAATCAGAGCATTGTGTTTCAGCAAATAAACCACCTAACGCGGGCAGGGCTAAACGCGGCTCACCGCTTGCCAGTCCGGTAAACACAATCCGCACACTTTGCCACAAGTCATCAAAACCATCCCGCGCCCGCCGCTTTAAACAACGGTTACGCAATCGCGCCAGTGCATAACCTTCCGCGTAAGCTTTGCGTCCCGCCACCGCTTGCGGTTCGTGGCAGTCAGGATGTAACAGACCGCGCTCTTCCACGGTAAATAAAAAAATGAACCGATAGACCAAGCGCAATAATTGCTGAAAATAGGCTTCTTTGCTTAAGGTGCCATCGTGCAACGCCCGCCGCAAATTGTCATTGCCCGAATGCTGAATAAAACCCGTGCCCAGCGTTAATAATGCCGCCGTTACGCCTTGCCGCAAGCCTTCGCGCACCCGTGTGCCTTGTTGCTGGCTTTCTGACCGCCAAGTTTCCCAAATTCCGGCTTTAGCACGGCTGGCGTGTAATAACCGCCACACCATTTCAAATTCGGCAAAGCGCAAGCCACCGAGCATATCCTGCAAATCGAATTCTAAAAAACTGGGGCGGGTTAAGGTGGAGGCATCACGCAATAAACGGATTTGTTTGCCGTTGGTCACTAACGCCCAGGTATGCTGGTCGCTGGCGTTTAAAAATTCCTGTGCCAGTTGAAACGGGGTTTTCTTTTTTGAGCCACTGCCAATAATCGCAAAACGGCTATCGGCTTCATCTAAACCAAGCGTGTGCGGGGCAATAATCAGCGGCACGGTTTGTGCGAGAATCGCGCTAATCGGGTAATGTCTGTCTTCGATTGTCCAGCCGTTGATAGGGATAATATCGTGATAGCTGAGCGCGTCGCGCAATAAATCCTGCACAAATTTTTGTGTGACGGTATCAATGGCGAGGTCTTGCCGTTCTAATAACAGGGAAAAATGTTTCCATTGCGCCGCCGCAATTTGAAAAGCGCGGCTGTATTCGTCTTTCAGCTTTAAACCGGTGGGAATTTGATAATCGGCTTCCGTTTGCAGACTGGCTTTACCGAGCGCGGCTTTTTCCAGTTGGTCAGGTAAAAATAATCCGCCTTCCAAACGCAAAGTCGGCAGGTTTAACACAAAAGCGTTTTTTTGAATCCGTTTCATAAGGCAGGCCAAGCCGGTTTTTAGTTATAGTTATATAGATAGCTATATAACTATCTATAATTTTTGTTTGATGTTTTTACGCATTTTCCCAAGGTAAATCAGTCATTTGTAACCGCTGCATAGCTACTGATTGTTCAGCCGTAGCCGGTGCATCCAACCAAGCCAAAACTTGACTGAATGCCTGGTTATCAAGCTCAATTGAGCAATCAAAGTCGCAAGAGTCTGGCTGATTGTGGATTTGAGCAGACGTTTGATTGTTTTTCATAAAAACTCTTTAGCCGTTTCCAATGGTAAAAATAATTTCAGTTCAGAATCAGGAAAAACAATAAAACCATGATGGCGATAAAAACTGGCCGCCGCTGCATCTTTGGCATCAACTAACAAAGCATAGACTCCAATGCCCAAGTTTAGCGTTTTAGCCAGCGCATCAGCCAACAAAGCTCCGCCTAATCCCTGCCCCTGAAAAGCTAAATCCACCGCCAGCCTTCCCATGCGTACTGCCGGCACTGTCGGATAACGTGGCAATTTTTTATTCAATTCTGGCGGTAAATCATCTAACAAAATACTGGTAGAGGCTAAGGTGTAAAAACCGGCAATCCGCTGTTCAGGTGTGACTGCAACAAAACAACTGGTTACTCGCTGGCGTATATCTTGACTGACAATCCGCTTGAAATAGTTGTCTAAAGACTCATTGCCACTGTTAAACGCCTTGCGCTGATGTGCTCTTGCTAAAGGTTCGACCCGAAAAGCAACCATCAGACTGGCTCTTGCTGTTCCAGCAACTTTTGACGACGGGCGAAAGCGCGTTTTAATGCGGGAGTGGCTGCTGGCGGGTTTAATAAAGCCTGAGCAAAACACTCCTGATCTTTTTGCGACAATTGCACAATGGTGGCTTTTTCAATCACCCGCTGCGCAGCTTCCTGTACCGCCGTGATGGTAAAGTTGCTCAAGGTGCTGCCTTGTATTTCTGCTGCCCGTTTAAGCAAAGCGTGTAATTCTGGAGTAATGCGGGCTTCCAGACGCGCTGTAGTAGTTGTGATCATAAAATACACCCTCCTGAATTGCGATTTTACGGCAGTTTGCCGGAAAAATCAGTAAAAACTTCGTTTTATAGCTCTTCAGGCAGCAACACATAAACACCGATAATATCCACCGGCAAACACGGCATCACACTGTATTGACCGACATCTCTTGCTGCTTCCCGTACCCTGCGATGATCTGCCAGCAAGGTATCAGCGCGTTGCTGTGCGATGGTTTCAATTCGGGCGGAATTCGCCTCAATAAATGCCAACGCAGTTTTTATTTCCCGTATCGCTACCGCAGGCGGTAAATTGCCGCTGGGCTGAGATTCCAGCAAGGCATTTGCACTGTCATCGTCCAGCCACTCTGGATTGCTGCGACCCCGCACCGCCAAAGTCACGGTTTCTTCTGCCATCAGTTGATAAGGTTGCCGCCGCCGCACATAGCTTAGTTGATGACGTAAACCTAATAAATACAGGGTCGTCACTACTTCCACCGCTTCCGTCACGGTTGCGGCACACCGCGCCGCCAGTGGTTTGTCACTTTGCAGAGCTTCTTCCAGCAAATGTTCAGCCAGCAGTGTGACCACCGGATGACTGCGATGTAACTCTGAAAAATCCAGTAACAACGTTTTTTCAATCCCTTCATCGGCTAACCGCAGCCGCAACGATTGCGGAAAATGTTGCGGCAACAATTTAAAGCGATTGCGTTTAGCGGGTTCGAGTGGCGAATTAAGACGGGAACAGGCACTTTGCAGAAAGCGTTTTACATCCTGTTCTGAGCCTAACGCTTGTTGCTGTTTTTGCCATTCCGGCAATACTTCTTCAGGGCGAATTCGACGTTGGGCGAACACCGTGCGATTGGCTTTGGTTTTTTCCAGCGCATCTTGCCAGGCTATTTCTAGCGGTTTTAAAAAATCGTCCTGTTCCACAAAATCGAACAGGCTGGAATTCAGTTCGTTGTCGCCACGTTTCATTAAAGCCGCTTTGACCAAGGCCTGATTAATTCTGCCCTCATCTTCCGGCATCGGCACTAACACGCCCAGCTCCTTGCGGATGGTCTCGGCTTTTCTCAGGATCACATTCAACACAAAACCATCCACCGGATTATCTTGTCCATACAACATGGTGCAACGCACTTCCGGGGCTTGCTGTCCAAAACGATCCACCCGACCTTCGCGCTGTTCATGGCGGGTAGGGTTCCAGGCTAAATCATAATGCACAACCGCAGTGAATAAATGTTGCAGGTTAATCCCTTCCGATAAACAATCGGTTGCTACCAGTAACCGCTGTTCCGCTTCATTCATGGCTTGCACCCGTTGATCGCGTTCTTCCGGGGTATATTCTCCTGTTATTGCCTCAATAAGCACCGTTGGAAATTCAGCTTGCAACTGTTTGGCGATGTAATGCGCGGTCGCCACATAACGGCAAAAGACCACAGGTTGAAAGCCCGCTTTTAACAGTTCTTTCAGATGCACAATTAAGATAGCCAGTTTGGGGTCGCCTTTTTTACCGCTCAAACTTTGCGCCTGTGAAATCAAATCCTGTAAGCGGTCTTGGTCCTGCAACTGGGCGGGCGGCTCCATATCATTGACTTGTAAATCATCGGCCTGCCCGTCATAAAGACGTTCATCGGTCAAACAATCCTCACTGTCCAACGCGCCTTCCAGGCGGGTATTTAACGCTTTCACAGCCGCCGCAGGCGAGGAAGCTACACAACGCAATAACGCCAAGGTTGCATACCAAATCAAGCGCGTATTACCTGATTCTGACAGTTCCACCGATTCAGCCAATTCCCGACAATAATCCTGCACCTCATCAAAAAACTGTCCCCACGCGCCGCTTAACTGATAAGTGATTTCCGTAGTCATTCGTTTAGGAAAGCCGCGTGTATCATGCCATTCGTCAATATCCTTACGACGACGTTGCACAAAATGGCGGGCTAATTCCAGTCGCAACGGGTCAGTTGCTGAAACTCTTTGTTGTAATGCTGAAAATGTCTGATTCAGAATAGAGAGCAAATTGTAAAACGCGGTTTCATCGCCTGAATGCGGGGTGGCAGTGAGTAACAAAATATGGCGTTCTTCATTAGCAGCCAAACGTTGCAATAACTGAAAGCGCAGTTGTTTATTTTGTCCGCTGCTGGCACAGGTATGGGCTTCATCAACAATAATACATTCAGGGGCAATGGTTAAAAAATGTTCACGATGACGTTCGCTTTTGATGTAATCCAGACTCACTACTACAATCGGGTGATGGTCAAACAAGTTCATGCCATGTGGTAAATCACGTTCAATGCGGCTGGCACTGGCAGACGTTAAAACAATCGCGTGCAGATTAAAATGATCTTCCAGTTCGCGCTGCCATTGTTCAACCAAATGCGGCGGACATAACACCGCCAAACGGCTGATTTCACCACGATCCATTAACTCACGCACAATCAAGCCCGCTTCAATAGTTTTGCCGATCCCGACATCATCGGCAATCAACAGTCTTACCGTGGTAAGTCGCAAAGCCATCAACAATGGCACTAATTGATAAGCTCGCAGCTCAACCGCAATATTACCAAAACAACGAAATGGCCCACCGCCCGCACGAAGTTTAAGCCGTAACGCATCGCGTAATAATAAAGCAGCGGCATGGTTGCCCTGTTGTTCAGGATTTGGGGCTGGAAAAGTCGCTGATTCAACCGATTGCAGTTCCAAATCAGGAATCAGGGCGATAATGTCATCATCCGCACCGCCTAACGGTCGCAAGCGTAGCCAATCTTTTTTTGAATCAGGCTGCACGACCCATTCTCGACCGCGAGCCCGAACTAAATTGCCAACGCTAAAATCATAACTTGCCTTCATAAACTGTTCTCTTGATTGCCAAAAATGTCGGCGTATTGGACGAATAAAGCAGACCATTGGTTTTGATTGGAAAAATCCAATATTTGGCACCCCTGATCAATTACATAGTTTTTTAATTCAGTGGTTAATGGCTCTAAAAAAACATGGGCTCGTGAGTTTTTGTAAAAAGCTGCGGCTGTCCAGTTAGTTTTTTTTAGTGTAACTTCAACAGCATCCGGTTTTTTTAATCCCTTTGTCTCCAATGCTTTCAGCCATTCCGTCAGACGTTTATTTTCAGTTGTTCCTTCTGCTAAAGGTTTGGCTTCTGAAGTATGGGCAACAACATTGGCTTGAAAAAGTGCGATTAACAAGCGCAGCGCATCTTCATTATGCCGATCAATGTGGTCATGGTCGGGCTGGTTAAAATAGGACAACAGGCATTGATAACAACCTGCTTCGCACAGACTGTTATCTTGATATTGATAAAGCTCTTCAAGGCTGGATACTTTTTCAAAACCGTTGAAGTGCATAAGATTTAAGGCGATTTTTGCCACCATTCCTAAACTGGCAGGCTCGCTGGCTAACCGGGTTAAAACTCCGGCTCCCCCTTCTGCCGCTTCATAAAATAACAAGGCTTGGCGATTATCCGCTTTAGGCAAAGCTTCAACTACCAGTTCTGATTCTTCAATCTGAAAAGTTTGTTCAATACCTCGTTTTAAAGCAGCTTGCAGAGTTGCCATTGCTTCTAAAGAGAGAGTTTTTATCGGAGTAAGAATCAAAACATTACGATGATCTTCTACAAAGGGCACGATACGCTGGTTGGGAACTTTATCCAGCAAAGTCTCGTGGCTATTGTTTTCAGAAGCTTCATCCTGATTCGGATCGTCCTGTTTGCTCCAAAAACCGGTAATCGGATTGATATAAAAACCCAGTTGATTTTTTTCTTTGCGTCGTCGCCAACCGCGATTGATACGCCAGATTCTGGCGGCGGGGGAATAAGTCACATTACAAATGATTTCATTAGCCAGAATTACCTGGGCTTCATTTTTTGAGGAATTACCTTCCAGCCCAGGTAAAAAACGATAAGTTGTTTGCAGTTCAAAACCTTGGCGTTGACGATCTTCATCATTAATTGAAATTCGCTCGACAGCAACCGTTTCAACGGTTTCAATTCGGTAAAGTTCTTTAATCAAATCGGTATCGGCTAACAAAGCTTTGCAGTTGTCACAGCAATTAGCTGAGGATTCGGACTGATTGGCTTCGCCTAAATGCCCATAACCACATTGACTACAAACACGGGCAGACAAAGTGCCCAAGGTACTGCTTCCCGATACATGATCTGCCGAACCGACATTCAGTTTTGCCAGTACTACCCGATACATTTGCCCTTGATGATAAATAAGGCTGCGCGGGCCAAATTCTGACAGGGCTAAAAAACGCGGACGACTGACCATGCTGCCTTCATCATCCTTGCCGTTTTTGCCACCACGCGCCGGAATCCAAGCCATCAGCGGCAGGCGTGGAAAATTATAACCGGGCAGAAAGCCCTGACTGGCTAAATAACGATAAGTATAAAAATCTGAATTTTGAGTATTTCCGGTTTTTAATAACACATTGTATTGCCGGGACGCATCGCCATAACGTCGGCGGGCATTTTCACGATCACTATGTGATGCAGAATGACTTTTGACCACACTATCTGCCATGTCCATTTGCTTGCGGGTTGCCTCAAACAAAGTACGCCAGCGTTCCAGTGCGTTGTTAAAGGCACTCGGTGCGTTGAGAATAACCTGTTCTACATAAGTAATTTAGCAAAAGTTTTTAGGTGTAAAATTTAACGTATTTTTTCTATTTTAGAATGTAAAAAATTGAAATTTGCAAAAACAACATCGGAAGCCGTTTTACAGGAACTTCACCAAATTTACC
>CAIQWF010000028.1 GCA_903875455.1 uncultured Pseudomonadota bacterium | reverse complement strand
CCATTAAAGCCTTATTTTGTTTTCTGGCGTTTAACCAGAAGTCCGAGCCGAGCTAAATTTTTGTCATGTACAGAGGTTGGTAGCTACATTTTCCTCTGAATTTAAGATTTCCTCTATTTTTAAAAACTGTCCGAACTATTGTAGGCAATCAAATCAATGTTTAAGTTAGGCCAATATTGGCCGCCAGTTTTTAGCAAATTTTACCCGCTTTTACTGCAAAAGTAGCGCAATGGTAGCAGCGGATTTTTTAACGCAAATAACAAAGGGCTGGATTTTCCTGGTGCGTAATTTTTCCCCAAAGCACTGTTATGGGGCGTTTTATTTTTTCTTTGCCCCAAATTTGTTATTTCAACCTTTGAAATAAAGCTCATTTCTATTCCTGCCTCAATTCAACTGCTTTTTCGCTGTTTGGCACAGTCTGTGCTGTTACTTAAGTATGCAAAATTATTACACTTAGCGGGTAAAAAAATGAAACTGATAACAGCAATCGTTAAACCTTTTAAATTGGATGATGTGCGCGAAGCCTTGTCGGATATTGGTGTTTCCGGGGTGACAGTCACCGAAGTCAAAGGCTTTGGCAGGCAAAAAGGCCATACTGAATTGTATCGCGGCGCAGAATATGTAGTGGACTTTTTGCCGAAAGCAAAAATTGAAGTTGCAGTGGCAGACAATTTGGTTGAGCAGGCATTGGAGGCGATAAGCAATACCGCAAACACCGGCAAAATTGGGGATGGCAAGATTTTTGTCACCAATCTGGAACAGGTGATACGGATTCGTACCGGTGAGTCCGGCGAAGAAGCTTTATAAACCATCGTAGTGCCAGTCAATATTGCCATATTTTTTAGGAGATGAAGATGAAATCGATTTTTGTTTTGATGTGTTTGCTGGGATTCAGCAACTTGGCAGCGGCTGATGCGGTTGTGCCAAACAAGGGCGATACCGCCTGGATGCTGGTATCAACGCTGTTAGTGATATTAATGATTGTGCCGGGGCTGGCGTTATTTTACGGCGGCATGGTGCGGGTGAAAAACATGCTGTCGGTGCTGATGCAGGTTTTTGTGATTTTCGCCCTGATTGCGGTGCTGTGGGCAATTTACGGTTACAGTCTGGTCTTTACTGAAGGCAATGCGATAATCGGCGGCTTTGACAAGATTTTCCTGAAAGGAATTACCCCGGAATCACTGGCCGCAACTTTCAGCAAAGGGGTTATGATTCCTGAATACGTTTATGTGGTGTTCCAGTTGACCTTTGCCGCGATTACTCCGGCCTTGATTATTGGCGCATTCGCAGAACGGGTGAAATTCAGTGCGGTATTATTTTTCACCGTATTATGGTTCACCTTTTCTTATCTGCCGATTGCCCATATGGTTTGGTACTGGGCAGGCCCCGATGCTTATACTGATGCGGCGGCAGGGGAAAAAGCACTGGCTACAGCCGGATTTTTATTCCAAAAAGGCGCTCTGGATTTCGCCGGTGGTACCGTTGTGCATATTAATGCCGGTATTGCCGGTTTGGTGGGCTGTATTTTAATCGGCCAACGGGTTGGTTTTGGCAAGGAAGCCTTGAAGCCTCACAGCGTTACCATGACCATGATCGGCGCCTCATTACTGTGGGTGGGCTGGTTCGGTTTTAACGTGGGCTCAAATCTGGAAGCAAACGGTTTGGCGGCCTTAGTCTTTGCCAATACTTTGCTGGCGACAGCAGCAGCCACTTTGTCATGGGTGATTGCGGAATGGGTGATGCGCGATAAACCCAGCATGTTGGGCGCGGCATCAGGTGCGGTAGCGGGTTTGGTTGCCGTTACCCCCGCCTGCGGTTTTGTCGGGCCAATGGGGGCGATTATTTTGGGATTGTTGGCCGGTGTCTGTTGCTTCTATTCTGTGACCAGTTTAAAACACTGGCTAGGTTATGACGATTCGCTGGACGTGTTTGGTGTGCATGGCGTAGGCGGGATTTTAGGCGCGTTAGGCACCGCAATCTTCGCTTCTCCTGCACTGGGCGGCGTTGGGGTTTATGATTATGTTGCCAACGCGGTCGCCGCTTATGACATGGCAGGACAATTAGGCAGTCAATCTTTGGGAGTGATTATCACTGTGGTATGGTCAGGGGTTGTGTCGTTTGCCTCGTTTAAACTGGTTGATGCGGTAATCGGTTTGCGTGTCAGCGAAGAGAGCGAACGCGAAGGTCTCGACATCAGAGAGCACGGCGAAACCGCTTATCACTTATAGTTTCTGGTTTGCTGTAGTCGTTATTTGCACAGCAAACTTAAGTTAAAACTCACAAAAAGCGCGTCAATTATTGTAACTGACGCGCTTTTTTTACTTTCAGGATTAAGCGAAGCTGAACAGCGCACCCAGCACACCGCCGAACACGCCGCCCCACACCACCAGCCAGCCTAAATGCTCCTTGATAATCGCCTGCACCATTTCTTTCACCAGTTGCGGGGTTAATTCCGCCAGCCGTGCATCAATCACCACTTCAATCTTGCTGACCAAATCGGTACCGATTTTATGCGAATCCAAGCCGTGTTTTAACGCCGATTTAAAGCGTTCAGATTCAACCATTTCCACTAACGTAGACTGCATCCGCAAGGTAAACGGTTCTTTTAACGGCACTAACGCATCGGGGCCGCCCATCATCAGCAACATCCCGCCAAAAGACGATTCCATAATCGAAGTCACCAGACTTTCATAGATTTTGTCATAATCCACCGCCGCCAGTAACGGCTCCAGATTTAAAACCTTGCCGCCTTCCTGCTCTTCTTTTTCAATGAACTGCTCAATGTTTTCGACGGTGAAAAACTGCGCCATCATCAGGTTTTTGATTGAGCTTTTGAACTCTTGAAACCGTTCAGGAATCACGCCGGAACCATAAAGGTAAGGCACTTTTTCAAACAGCATGTGTATCGCTAACCAGTTGGTAATTGCCCCGGACAGGGCGAAAAAGCCGATGGATTTGAAAAAGTGCGAGCCAAATAAATAGCCTATTAAAATCACCGCGACCGCAGCCGCGTTAGTGCCAAGATTTTTGTCCTGACGTAATTTGTTAAAGATCTCTGTTAATAACTGTTTCATCTTTTCTTAATAAACAAATCCGTAATTGAACCTTCAATCATTTCAGCGGCGAAACCTAAGGTTTCCGCCAAAGTTGGATGCGCGTGAATGGTCAAGGCAATGTCTTCAACGTATGCGCCCATTTCCAAAGCCAAAACCGCTTCGGCAATCAGTTCACCGGCATTTGCACCGGTGATGCCGGCACCCAAAATCCGCCCGGTTTTTTTGTCAGACAATAATTTAGTCACGCCTTCCTTGCGCCCCATGCTCAGTGAACGACCGCTTGCCGCCCAAGGAAACGCGCCTTTTTCGTATTCAATGCCTTCGGCTTTCGCTGCATTTTCGGTGAGTCCCATCCACGCAATTTCCGGGTCAGTGTAAGCCACAGATGGAATGGTCAAGGCTTGCCATTGTGACGGCATTCCGGCAATCACTTCGGCGGCAATTTTGCCTTCATGCACGGCTTTATGCGCCAGCATCGGGTTGCCGACCACATCGCCAATCGCGTAAATATGCGGCACGTTGGTACGCATTTGTTTATCGACAGCAATAAAACCGCGTTCGTCCACATTCACCCCGGCTTTATCCGCTGCGATTAATTTGCCATTCGGACGACGACCAATCGCCACCAACACTTTATCAAACAGTTCCGGTGGATTTTTGTCGCCTGAGAAACTGACTTTCAGGCCTTCCGGTAACGCTTCAATTTTTTCGACAGCGGTGGATAACAGAATTTTTTCGTACTGATCTTTGATTTTTTGCATCAAAGGCCGGACTAAATCTTTATCGCAGCCGGGAATAATCTGATCCTGCATTTCCACGATGCTGATTTTGCTACCCAACGCATGATAAACCGTGGCCATTTCCAGACCGATAATGCCGCCGCCGATAATCAACAGTTTTTCCGGGACGCTTTCCAACGCCAGCGCGTCAGTGGAATCCATCAAGCGTTTGTCATCATTGGGGAATGAGGGAATTTTTACCGCTTGCGAACCAACGGCAATAATCGCCTGTTCAAATTCAATCTGTTCGGATTTATCGCCGTTTGTGACCTGCAAACTATTCGCAGAAACAAATTGCCCCAAACCTTGCACCACCGTGACTCCACGCTGTTTCGCCAATCCCGCCAGGCCGGTACTTAAACCGTTACTGATTTTGCTTTTATGTTCGCGCAGTTTATCCAGATTAATTTCAGGCGCGGCAAATGTGACACCGGCATGGCTGGATTCTTTGGCTTCATTGATGGTGTGCGCAACGTGCAGCAACGCTTTCGATGGAATGCAGCCGACGTTTAAACACACGCCGCCCAGCACCGGATAGCGTTCAACCAGCGTAACTTTTTTACCCAAATCCGCCGCCCGGAATGCCGCCGTATAGCCGCCCGGGCCGCCGCCTAATACTAAAACTTCTGTTTTCACCTTGATACCTCGTGGTTTAAAAAAAATAGTGTCTGATTATTGTTTTGAACATGATTAACCAGATTTTGCGATGGACAGGGTTATCGTATTTATCTTGTCATCGTAAAAATCGTGTTCAAAGATTTGAAAATATTATCCTGCAATCACTTTCACCCATTTTTGACTGACCCAACCGGAATGGCAGCGACCTTTATAGGGTTGAGCCGGTCTGATTGGGCTGCTTACGCCGCAATCAATTCCTTTTTTGGTATAGACAATACCAAGCCATTTGCCGTCAGGCGAAGAATCACAAATATAAACTTTCTTGCCTTCCGGCAGTTTATCCAGCATTTTTGAGTTGGCATTCGCGGCGGCACGCACGGCAAGAAAGGCATCACCTTCGGGGTCAAGTCCTGAAACAATCCCAACACTGGTGCAAGCGTCCAAATCCTCCACGCCGCCAACCATTACCGGTGTGGCTGTATTATCTCCGGCGCTGGCCACAGAATTGACAGTCACTAACAAAAAAATAATCGCTAAAATTTTACCCATGATGGCATTCTCCAAAGATGAAAAACAGGACACCCGCATCTACTCATTATCAAGTGTTGTTGGATTATAGTTGTTCAGATTTTACCGCAACTCGCTTTTCCAAATCGGATAATTCACTCAGGGTGTTAAGATTAAAAAAAATATCCGTCTCATCACTAAAATCAACGGCTATAAAATCATGCTGTTTTATCCAGCGCTCCATTTTTCGCTCACCGCTGTTTAAGTAATGTTCCAGACTGGCTTTTAAACTGGTTTTCAAGGCCAAAAACACCGGATGCAAACGCTCTCCATCAAAAGCTACCGCGATTTCACTGTTTGATTTTGCCAAGGTAAGCAGCAATTTTTGCAGATGCTTTGTTTTTACCAAAGGTGAGTCACACGGCATCGTTACAAGTATTTCTGAATCAGTGTGCGAAATCGCGGTTAAAATACCTGCTAATGCCCCTTGAAAACCGTCGATTTCATCGGCAATCACCGGAAAATTAAAGCCTTGGTATTGCTCAAAATTGCGATTGGCATTAATCAGCAGCAAATCCACAACAGGCGACATGGCGGCGATGGCATAACTTATCAACGGTGCGTTTTGAAATAAAACCAGGCCTTTATCCTGATGATTCATCCGCGTTGCACGTCCCCCTGCCAGAATTACACCGGTGATTTTTGTGGGTTGTGCTGTCATGGCAGATTTTTTAAGTGAAAGAGAGTGATATGCTACTAAGAACTGTGATTTTGGCAAGCCTGCTCAGCCTTTCTGGATGCGCCACGTTGCCGCCGAATAGCGAAATTATCCAGTATTATGAAGTCAGCACCAGCAAACCTTATGATGAGGTTTTGCACGAAGCAGAAGGGGCGATTGCCGAACATAATTTCAGGATTACCGGCCATAGTCGGGTCGGCAAAGTGATTCGGGATCGCGGCGCGAAGAATTTTCCCGATTCTGACACGATTCAGTTTTGCAATCTCACTCATGCCCGCACCTTGCTGGAAATGTCGCCGACCTGGGTAAAATATATGCCGTGTAATCTGGTGATTTATCACTATCAGGGCAAAACCTTTGTCAGAACACATTTGTTGCCAACCGACACAGAAAACGCCGAGCTTAATCAGTTTTCGGGGAAAATGAATCAAATGTTGAAAGAAATTGTTGATTTTGCTGTCGAGAATTAATTGATTATTAACCTTGCGGCACTTCGCCAGTTTTAGCTTGTTCCTGACAATGCCTTGCCAGCGCATCACCGAACTCAGCCGGAAATAAAATCACGGTATTCGATGGACTAACCCCCAAACTGTCCAAAGTTTGCAAAGTCCGTAACTGCATCGCCAACGGCATTTTTTGCATAATCTGCGCTGCCTGCGCCAGATTTACCGCCGCCAGTTTATCGCCTTCGGATTTGGTAATGGTGGCGCGTTTTTCCCGTTCAGCAGAAGCTTGCCGCGACATCATCCGCTTTAAATCTTCCGGCAGTTCAATATCCTGCAAACGCACCGATTCTATGTGAATCCCCCATGCCCGGGCTTTTTCATCCACGCTTTCCTTAATCTGGCTTTGGATTTGTTCACGCTCTGATAACAACTCATCCAAAGTCAAACTGCCGACCACATCACGCAATACGCCTTGGGTAAACTGGGCAATCGCAAAGCGGTAATCCTGAATCGTCACCACCACAATTTCAGGGTCTGCGACTTTGAAAAACAACACGCTATCAATTTCCGCCGGCACGTTGTCGCGGGTAATGGCCTTTTGGCGCGGAATGTTTAACACCGAGGTGCGCAAATCAATAAACCGCACATATTCTATTAGCGGGATAATATAAGTTACGCCAGGCTCGGCCAGGCCTCTGAAGTTACCGAGCCGCAATACCACGCCTTGCTCCCACTGCGCCACTACCCGAATCCCTGAAACGATAACCCACCAAATCACCGCAAAGAAACCGGTGATAAACATCGCGGCTTCTGAATTGGAAACCAGAAAGCCGACAATAATCAGCGGCAGGATAAACAAAATGGTTCGCACCGGCCGACCTAATGAAATATGTTCAGAATTTTGAATGGCGTAGGATTTTTGCGGTTGACTGGAAATATCGTCAGACATGATGGCTCTCCATTAACAGGCTGGAAAAATCAATACTCTACACGGGCAACAGAGATGAATTCAAGTTTGTTATTCCGACACCAATAACCGCCACAGCTCTTGCCACTGAAAGGATTCGCCCGGATCGGTTTTTCGCTGCGGAGCAATGTCGCTGTGGCTGGTAATATGTTGCTTGCTTAAGGTCGGATAATGTTGCAACAATAGTTTAATCACTTTCGCCAGCTGCTGATATTGTGCGGCGGTGTAGGGAATGGTTTCGGTGCCTTCCAGTTCAATGCCGATTGAAAAATCATTGCAGTTTTCCCGGCCCTGATAATTGGATAATCCGGCGTGCCAGGCGCGTTGATTGAAAGGGACATACTGGACAATTTCGCCATCGCGCCGAATCAATAAATGCGCTGAAACTTTCAGCTGATAAATGTCCTTAAAATAAGGATGCTCGTCGGGATTGAGGCGATTGCAGAATAATTGTTCGATATAATCACCGCCGAATTGCTGCGGCGGCAAGCTGATACAATGAATCACGCACAGTGAAATATCGTTTTCATCAGGTCGGGAATTAAAATTGGGCGAAGGAATATGGCTGATTTCGGTAAGCCAGTGATTGTGAATCTGCATGATGTTAAAGTTTATTTTTAAGGAGTTGAGAAATGGTAACTGTACCGGCAATAGATATAAAAGCTTTTCTTGAGGAAGACATAGGCTCCGGCGATATAACAGCAGGTTTGATTGCGGAGTCGAAACAGGCAAAAGCCGAAGTCATCACCCGGGAAAGCATGGTGGTGTGTGGTCAAGCCTGGTTTGATGCGGTATTTAAAACCTTGAGCCCGGATGTGACGGTGAATTGGCTGGTCTCAGAAGGTGAAGAAGTGTCCGCTAATACCTTGTTATGTGAGTTAGCCGGTTCTGCCAGAGCCTTATTGACTGGCGAACGCACTGCGTTAAATTTATTACAGACCTTATCGGCGACGGCGACAGTGGCCCGCCAATATGCCAACGCCATTGCAGGCATTGACTGCAAAATTCTGGATACCCGCAAAACCATTCCCGGACTGAGAGTGGCGCAAAAATATGCGGTCGCTTGCGGCGGCTGTGTGAATCATCGTATCGGTTTATATGACGGGGTGCTGATTAAGGAAAATCACATTATGGCAGCGGGTTCGATTGCGGAGGCTGTGAAGGCGGCGCGGCAACAATCCAGTGTTCCAGTGGAGGTTGAAGTGGAATCTATCGAGGAATTGCAGCAGGCTTTGCTGGCAAAACCGGACCGGATTATGCTGGATAATTTTTCCCTGGAAGCGTTGCAGCAAGCGGTGGCTCTGAATAATGGCCGGGCAGAACTGGAAGCTTCAGGCGATATTACCCTGGACAATATTCGTGCGGTGGCGGAAACCGGGGTGAATTTTATTTCAATCGGCGCTTTAACCAAGCATGTTAAGGCGATTGATTTGTCGATGCGGATTAATTTGGAGGATGAAAAAATGAAACAGTTAAATGAGCTGCTGAAACAAATCACGCATGGGGTTTATGTCATCGGGGTAAGCGATGGCGAAAATAAAAATGCTTTCACCGCTTCGTGGGTGATGCAAGTGTCGTTTGATCCGTTGTTGCTGGCATTCAGCGTTAATCCGCAGCATCACTCTTACCAGTTATTACGCACTGGCGGCGTTTGTGCGATTAGTGTGTTAAAGCAGGGACAAACTGAGCTGGCGGAACATTTTGCCCATTCCGGTGGCGAAAAAATGGCCGGATATGAATGGCGGTTTGGTAAAACTGGGGCGCCGATTTTAGAAGACAGTTCGGCTTATTTTGATTGCGAAGTCAGGCATTATCTGGATGCGGGCGATCACAAGATTGTGGTGTGCAAGCTGGTTGATGCCGAATATTTGCAGGCTGGTCAGCCGATGTTGTACAGCGAAACCGGCGATATGGATGGCAGCAGTCAGTTTTTGCCGAAAAAGTTGGCTTGAGTTTTTTGAGCTTTACGGTAGGCAGAATTTTTGCCTGCCGTTTTAAAAGTGTGCATTTTGCCGGCCTTAAACGGCAAATTTATCCCGGAACATAAAAAACACCGCCCCCATTAAACACAAGCCTGCCCATAAATAGTCCATTTTCAACGGTTCTTTTAAATACCAGACTGAAAAAGGCAGAAAAATGGTTAGCGCAATCACTTCTTGCAGAATTTTCAGTTGACCGACACTCATCACGGCATGACCGATGCGATTGGCCGGAACTTGCAGCAGATATTCAAACAGGGCAATGCCCCAGCTCAACAGCGCGGCAATAATCCAGGGCTTGTTGTTCAGTTCTTTTAAATGCCCATACCAGGCAAAGGTCATAAACACATTGCTGCTACACAGCAACAGCACGGTTGATAAGGTGATATTCATTAATTTTTTTCCTTTTATGGGTGGCTGGATCAGATGCTTGAAGAGTGGCTGTCGCTGCATTTTTAAGTTGCAACCAGGTTATTTGAAAACGCAATAATATCTGAGAGTATCAAGCCATTTAAACTTTCTGCAACTTTTGTATAAACTTGACAAAAAACACTGGTGGATAAAAACTGACTGTTTATTTATCCCGTCAGGAGCGCAAAATGAAACAGCCAAATTTATGTTGGATAGTCGCATTAGGACTGCTTTCCACCCAAGCCTTCGGTTATGGCAGCAGTAGCAGTACCAAAGCCTGTACCAAACCCCATTTCAGCGAATTCAGCCCAGCTGACAAAACCGAAGTCGCGCCACAATCGAGTTTTTCTTTTACCGCCTCTTCAACCACCAACCCTAAATCGATAAAAGTCGACATCAAAAAACAGCCCGTCGAAATTAAAGTCACGCCGAAAGGGCAGGGCTATCAAGTCACCGGCACATTGCCCGCTGATTTGAAAGGCACCACCGCCAGAATTAATATCACTGCCGAAAGCCCAAGCAATTGCAAAGAAAATGATGGCTGGTTAATAAAAATCGGTCAATGATGCCACTCTCAAACAATGATTGATATTGCGCAGTTCTTGTCAGCTTCTGCGCAATTTACAAGTTTTTTTCATTGAACTTGTACAGCACTTCGAATCCCTTGGCGTTAATTTCATAACGATGCTTGCTGGCATTCCAGCGATAGGTTTTTGAAAAAATACGTCTTTTAACCGGCTGTTTATCTACACAACTGTCATCATCACTGTTTTCAGTTCTCCCGGTTAAAATAACCTCTAGCTTAAAGGAATGATAGCCGGAGATGCAGTGTTTTAACTTTTTCCACCTCATCTGGTCTTCGGAAAAAGAATCACACAAACCCTGCGCGGCAAGAGTGAAAATTGAATCAATCAATTGCAATCTGCCGTGATAAAGCTGGAATAAATCACTAATCAGATAGCCCTGACTGGAATTGCTGTGACTGTTATAAATAATAAAAGCCTCGTTTTTACCTAATATCGGGAGAGTTTTGGGGGCAAAAAAGGTAAAGCGATCCTTTTTCACGCTGACAACTTCTAAAGCCTTATCGCTGCCGGCGGGAAAAATCGCCAAAATTGCCGCGCCACCGGGAACCTCCGTGTCGACGTTTTCAGCATTCCATAGTGTCACTAAATATTGCTGTTGTTCAGAGCGTATCAGCTTGGCAGCAAATTCTGTAAAGTGAGTTTTTGCCGGTAAAGTTGTTTCACCATCGCCATCAAGATTGGCAATGCTTTGCTCAGCAGCAATCACGACATCGCCGGATTTTGAATCAAGTTGCGCCCCTTTAAAAACAGCCTTAACCTGGTGTTTTGAATGCTCGGCAAGCTGGTCTGCTTGTGCTGCAAAGATAAAATTTGTCACTAACAGCAGAGTGATAAGCGCTTTTTTTAACGCTTGCATAAAGCCTCCTTCGTTAAACGAAACTGAAGATTATTTCATCCGCAACGCCAAACCGGCGCTGCAAAAATAGACTTCATCGCAGTACTTGGCCATCAACTGCGCAGCCTTGCCGGATAAATCCACAAATTGCCGCGCCAGGGCGTTGTCGGGAATGATGCCAAAACCGACTTCGTTATGAACAAAAAACAAATCGTTTGGCAATTGCAGCACGGCTTCAAGTTCTTGCAGAATTTTTTGGGCAGGGATTTGATGATACAGCGCGTTATTCAGCCACATCGTCACACATTCAATTAACACCGGGGACTGGCGATTTTGCAAAACATCAAAAACCTTTAACGGCTCTTCCAGGGTGTGAAAAAAATCCTGCCGCTGTTGTTGATGAACCGCGATTCGCGCCTGCATTTCAGCATCAAATACTTCATTGGTGGCAAGATAATAGGGCTTTGTTCCGGCAGAATATTTCAAAATGGCCGCTTCCGCCAGACGTGACTTTCCGCTTTTCACGCCGCCGATAAATAAGGTTTTCATAAGTTTAAAAAGTGAATGTGGGTGTAATCATCAACCCGCTGAAGTTTATGCACTGAACCGCAATCGACCCGAAACTGAAAGGCATTGGCAGGCGGCAGTTGTAATAATCGTGCCAACAAAGCCCGAATTACCCCGGCGTGAGTCACCACAAAAACTTGCGAAGTGTCGATATTGAGAAGATGTTGCCAAAAACTTTCCGCCCGATTGCACAAGTCGGTGAAACTTTCGCCATTCGGCGGCGAAACAGTGACGAAATTTTCGGTCCAATGGCCGAAAAAACCAGAATCCAGCGCGTCAAACGGTTGGTTTTCCCAATCGCCGAAATTAATTTCCAGCAAGCGCGAATCTAAAATAACCTCTGCGGATAACCGCTCTGCCAGTCGCAGACAACGTGACAACGGACTGCTAAACACCCGTGCATCCGGTTTGAGTTCCGGCAGTTTTTTGCAGATTGCTTCAATATCTGCGGCGAAACTGTCGGCCAGGGCGACATCAGTTTGGCCATAACATAAGCCTTTGCCGGTTGCAGTCGGCGTGTGGCGAATTAAATAAATTTCCATAACGCACTGACGCTTAAATAAAATACTGTTTCGCTGATTTGCTGGGTTGCGCCTAAACAGTCGCCGGTGTAGCCACCGATGTGTCGATAAAAATAATCGCCTAAAAACAGGGGTGCGGCAATCACCGGCAGAATTGCCCAATCGCAAACACCGGGCAGAAAGAGTAACGGCAAGCCAGCACAAACAGCGGCAAACAGCAGCTCGAAACCGGATGGTTGATAGATGGCTTGTTGCATTTTGCTGTCATGTTCACGCGCATAGGAGTAACGCGACATCAGCCACAACGGAGTGAGGCGGCTTACGCTGTGACCTGCCAGCAAAATTATTGGTGTGGAACCAATCGGGAATGAGACTAAAACGTTAATTTTCAACAGTACCATGAACAACAGGCTTAAGGCGCCATAGGTCCCGACCCGCGAGTCTTTCATGATTTCTAATATTTGCGCTTTTTGCCAACCGCCGCCAAAGCCGTCGCAGACATCGGCCAAACCATCTTCGTGGAATGCGCCAGTGACAAAAATCCCTACGCCTAATGCAATCAGCACCGCTACTGTGGGTGTCCAGAGCAAGCTGGCGAGATAAAAACTCGCGGCGCTAATGCCGCCCACCAACCAGCCGATGACGGGTAAATAGCGGGCGGCTTGTGGCAGTTGTGAATAATCCAGATTTGGAGGGCAGGGCAGGCGGGTATAAAAACTCAGCGCCAGCCAAAACAGGTCAAGGTTAGTTTTTATCAACACCGGCCTCGTCAAACGTTGCCATCTCAGTTAAAAATAACACCGCAGATTGCAGCAACGGATAAGCCAGCGCAGCGCCGGAGCCTTCACCCAAACGCAAATCCAGCTGGAGCAACGGTTTCGTCCTCAACTGTGCCAGCAGCTGTTGATGGCCCTGTTCATTGGAAACATGGCTGAACACGCAATAATCACAAACACGCGGATTTATCCGGCTTGCCACTAATAACGCCGCCGTGGTAATAAAACCGTCAATCAGAATCACCATGCGTAATGCCGCAGCCTGCAACATGGCTCCAACCAGCATGGCGATTTCAAAGCCGCCGAAAGTGGCTAATACGCTGATCGGTTGATTTCCAACCTGATGTTGACTGTAAGCTTGCTCCAAAATTGCAACTTTATAGAGCAGTTGTTCATCATTCAGCCCTGTGCCGCGACCTACGCATTCTGCCAACGGCAACTCAGTCAGACAGTGCATCAATAACGCCGCCGCAGAGGTGTTGCCGATGCCCATTTCACCAAAGCCGATACAGTTGCAGCCTTGATGATGTCGCTGCATCACCAATTGCGCACCGGATTCTATCGCCTTTTCACAGGCTTGCTCGGACATTGCCGGATGCAGTAAAAAATTTGCCGTGCCTTTGCCGATTTTCGCATCCAGCAAACGTGGATGTGGCAATAAATCAGCATTGACACCGGCATCAACAATCCATAAATCCAGGTCGTGCTGTTTGGCAAACACACTAATCGCCGCGCCGCCGGCGAGAAAATTAGCCACCATTTGCGCAGTCACCGCTTGCGGATATGCGCTGACTCCGGCGCCAGCAATACCATGATCGCCGGCAAAAATCAGCAAACCCGGTTTTTGCAATCGTGGCGAGAGAGTGTTTTGGATTAAGCCGATTTGCAAAGCCAAGCTTTCCAGTTGCCCCAACGCCCCTAACGGTTTGGTTTTTTGGTCAATTTTCGCCTGCAATAACGGCATAAGTTCAACGGATAACGCTGGAATATCGAAGACTAGCGACATGCGGTTCCCCAGGTGTTTTCAAAAATCAGACTGTTTAAGTCGCGGCGGCTTGCCCAGTTTTCCTGTTCCAGCATCGGCTTTTCATAAAACTTTTCAACATGGCCGATACATAAAATCGCTTGCGGTACGCTGTCATCCGGCATGTTTAACAGTTTTTTTAACTCGTCAGGATTAAACAGCGACACCCAACCTAAACCAATGCCTTCGGCGCGGGCGGCCAGCCACATATTCTGAATTGCACATGCCAGCGATGCGACATCCATTTCCGGCAAGGTCCGCCGTCCAAACACAAATTGCTCGCGCTTATCGCACAACGCCGCCACCAGCAAGGTGTGACACTCCAAAATCCCTTCTACTTTCAAGCGCATAAATTCATCTTCACGTTCGGCTAAAGCTTGTGCGGTCAAGCAGCGCTCCTGTTCTACCACGGTGTGAATTTTCTGGCGCAGACTGGCATCGGTAATCTTAATAAACCGCCAGGGCTGCATCAGGCCGACACTCGGCGCGGCGTGCGCTGCCTGCAATAAGCGGGTCAAAATTTCAGGGGCAACAGCATCAGGCAAAAAATGACGCATATCGCGGCGTTGGTAGATAGCGCGGTAAACAGCGGCGCGTTCGGCATCAGAATAAGCGTGCATGATTTTACAAGGCAGGATAGAGACGCAAAATTTTGCGTCTCTACAGGTTTAATCGGAAAGGAGAGGGGCTTATATTTTGCGCAACAATTTATGGCGTCAGGTTGGCAGACTCTTCGCTTTGGGTTGTGATGGCACGGAAGATTTTAATCCCAGCGCCAATCGCTAACCCGTAAATCAAGGTCGCGCTGATGTATGGAGGGTAATAATCGCTGAGTTGTTGCAGATAATGCGCCCAGGAAATTTCCCCCACTTTTCCTGAAAACAGGAAAAAGCTGCCGTTGGAAATTAAAAATGCCGTGGTGGTCGCTAAAAATAACACCACAAACTGCGCATACAGTTCAGAAAGGTTTAGCTTTTTAAATTTGGCGCAATAACCGCCTGCTAACCACATTGCCCCATAAGCTAAAATTAAGGCGGCGTAAGCGGGTGAAACACAAAAATCACTGACATTAAATTGGCTGATCACCACATAATCAATCAAGGCCGCTTCAGCCAATAGCAGGATAAATAATTTCAGGCGGTTAAAAAACAAGCCGGTTAAGAAAAATACGATTAAGGACGCATCCGGCAAGGAAAATGCTGAACCGAAATGATGGACGCGGGTGGCTAACATCAAGCCGACCAAGGATAAAAAACCTGGGTGAGTATTGTATTTTTTTAAAGTGGAAATCATGATGAACCTCGATTTTGGGTAAATATCAGGAAACGGATAACATCGTTAGAAAGAAATGTTATCCGTATGTTGCTTAAATATCAGGCGTATAACGCAATGTGAAAAAAAAGTTTAAGTCATCGGTATTATAACCTTTCACGGTTTGATACTGCTTGTTCAAGATATTATTGACTTTCGCCTGCAAGGTGAGTTGTTTTAACAAAGTATATTCGGCCCGTAAATCCAGGGTAGTAAAACCTGAAACACGCCGGGTATTGTTATTTGCACTGAAACGATGACCTTCCGAACGCACACTTGCGCCAACGCTAAAGTCAGCGACTTTTTTATCCACATCCAGACGAAAAATTTGCTGGGCGCGGTTAATCAGGATGGAACCGTTTTCTGCCCGATTTTCAGGCGCGAGCAAACTCAAATTGCCTTGCAGGTTAAATCCGTAAAGCTGGGTGCCCAGCGTTGCGTCCATACCTTGAATGCGGGCCGCACTGACTTGTGAAGCTTTCCAAAAATTGGCAGGGTCAAAAATAATCAGGTTTTTGATGTCGTTTTGATAAAAGTTGACCGCCCATTTTCCCCAATCGTGCTTGCCGTTAATGCCCACTTCGTAATTTCGTGAACGTTCAGGAACCAATGCCGTATTGCCAACCCAGGGATCGTACAGTTGGTTAAAGGTAGGAGCTTTAAATGCGGCGGCATAGGATGCGCTAATGTTAAACACTTCGAGAAAACGATAGCCGTAGCTGATATTCCAGGTGGCGTGCTCGCCAAATTGTGAATTGTTATCGTAACGAATCCCCAAGTTTAATTGGTGGCCGTCGTATTCGCCCTGATATTGCGCAAAAGCGGCATGATTGTCGCGTTGGGTTTGGCTGAACAGCACTGTACTTTTAACAGTATCGCTCAAATAATCATAACCTATGCTCAATAAATGATTTTCGGCCAGTTCAAAATCGTTTTGCAACGAGGCTGAAAAACGCGAACTGTCATATACAGAGGCATAAATGCTGCGGTCTTTATTAAAGTCGCGGCTGTTGCCGGCCTTAAAGGTAATGTTCCAAAAATCGCTCGCTTTATATTTTAGCTGCCCACTGTACACTTCATTAGTGTAATTATTGCTTGCAAAAGGGTCGCCGCCGCCCCAAACAGGGTCAGGAGAAATGTCATACAGATTTTTTCCGGCTGAATAAAGCATACTAAACTCGGCCAATAAGCGGTCTGAAAAATGATGCCCGAGCCGAAAAGTGCCGGAATGATTGCTCCAGCCGTCGTGGTCTGGGCTAAGTCCATTACGGGTGGCATCAAAACCTTGTGTGCGCTCTTGGGTTAAATTCAGGTTATACCAGGTTTTGTCCACTGTGCCCGATACACCCGCGCTGTAACGAAAATGATTGTGCGTTCCTGCACCGGCACTCAACACGGGTTTAAATTTTTTGCTGGCACCGCTGCGGGTGTGAATATGAATGACACCGCCAATTGCCTCAGAGCCGTAAAGCGAAGATTTTGCGCCACGCACCACTTCAATACTTTCAACTTCGTTGAGAGGAATGTTTTCAAAGGCTGTAGCACCTAAAGTGACTGATCCCACCCGCACTCCGTCAATTAACACTAAAACATGGTCTGCATTAGTGCCGCGCAGATAAATTGAAGTGGTTTTGCCGCTGCCGCCGTTATTGGCAATATCAATACCGGCAATGCCGCGTAACGCTTCTTCAACCGAATTAACTTGCAGCCGCTCAATGTCAGCACGTTTGATGACCGAGGTTGAAACCAGGCTGGTTTCTTTTTCGGTACGGGTTGCGGTAACAGTGATGGGGGATAAGGTCGTTTCAGCCGGATCGGTTTTTTCAACAACTTCAGCCTGTAACAAAGAGCTGAAACTGAGTAATAACAGGGAAAGGCTGGCTTGAGTTGTATGTTGCATGATGTCCTTTGCGCCGCCCGCGCGATAAGGATTAAAAAAAATCGCAGCGGCAACAGGACAGACAAATAGAGAGGAAAATTCTACTTCGTTGAGCCCACCGCTACGGAAGAATACTCTTTCAGGCAGGTCTCCGGGCTTATAAGTGGTTACAATTTTCAATAACCTGACAAGTCGCCTTCCCATATCGAAATACAGTGGCACCCGACCTGTCTTTTACTTATCTACCGTTGCGGGGGCAGCGTCGGCATGGCGGTTTTTTAAGACTCACGCACCGACTTCCCATTTAAGCTTTTGTGCTTGAAACAAAAGCACCAGAAAGAAGGGCGCTGATTATAGCGGTTTAAATTGTTAAAGCAAGGTTATTAAAATCTGTCTGGATAACGCTTTAGAAATTAAACGCCGGATTGTTCAAATTCGGTTTTTATGCTGAAGGTAAGGTTTGTATTCGTCAAAATCATCCGATTCGAGAAAGTTATTTTAAAACAAACCCTCCTGCACAGGCTTAACCTCAGCAATGGTTTCCAGCGATAACTTTTCCACATCATTAATAAAATCAATCTGCTCCTGCAATAGCGTCCATTTACTGGTCGCCTGATAAATTTGCCGGGTCGGATTGGCTTGGGTTAAATAATCCAATTCCAACAAGCGTTTAAACACCTGTTTTAATTTACCATCAATCGCCGCGCTGCTGGATTTGAACAAATTGGAACTGACAATTTTATTTAATTGCTGATCTAACGGCGGACTGTTTTCGACAATGGTTTGAATCTCCGCCAAGCGCAACAAATCACCGGCGCGAATCACATCATCATTATTGGTGCCCTGCTGAATCAGACGCAGAAAAGACACCAGCGGCTTTAACGATTCAATAATGCTTTTAAACTGCTGTTTCAATTCCGGCAGATATTCCTGCGGCTGCTGATAACTGCAATAATACGCTTCGCCGTCATTTAGTTGCGACAACGTTAATCCCAGTTTCCCCAAATAGCGTTCCATATCAGTTAAATGCGGCGGCTTTTGCAAATAGGCATACAAATCAGGATGGCTGTATTGGCAGACAAAAATCCCTTGCATCAAGGCTTGGGCGATGCTGGAAAATTCAGTCATGGCTTGTCTCCGCAAGTTTTCGCGCTGCAATCACCGCGCTGAGTTTATCGGTGGACGAGGCAATAATCGCCAGGGTTTTGGTTTTTTTGTCGACCCAATAGCGATGCACAAACAGTTTCAAAATGCTTAAATCAGGATTCGGCAACGCCCCGACAATGATAATCCGGTTGCGGTCGCAGGCCTGAAACACTTTTTCGATATAAGAAATGTGCAACGTTCCCAACTCATCAATCGGCCAGTGAATGCAGGTTTGGCTATTGCCGCGCAACATCCGGGTGAAGGCCAGCAGGAATTTGCACAAAATCAGATAGGCCATGCCGTGACTGGAGCTGTCATGCAATTCCTGATCGGTACGGATAATCAATGAACTGTGACCTTCTTTCAAACGCAATTCAATATCGAGTAAATCTAATAAAACTAATTTTTCGTGATTGCCTTGCCCCAGAATTTTCGCCACGTCTTTAATCGCTTCCAGATATTCACCGTTCGGTTGACTGGCAAAATCCTGCTCTGCCCAATCCTGATACAGCTTGATGAATTTTTCCAAATCCTGCCAATAATCCTGCTCGGTAATTTTGCTGTAAATGCGCACGCTGGATTCAGATACATCTTCCAAATCCAAATCTTCATTGACATAGCGGGTGATTTTGGCGGCTTGCGCAGTGATTTGCTGATGCGCACTTTTCAGGGTGTCGTAATAATCCTTAATCCGCTTGCCGTAATTGCGGCCCAACTGCCGAATTTCGGTCAACATCTGCGGCAATAATTCAAAAGTGTTTTTCAGGGTTGCCACCAGTTGATGACGTTCCGGCGCTTGCACCGCCGCGCGTTCTTTTTCGTAAACTTCGGTGAGTTTATTGCCGCCTTCTTTGTAAACTAAATTTTCCAATTCCCAAATTTGTCTGTCTAAGTCATCTCGCTGTTTGATAATTGCTTTCACCCGCTCCAAACTGCTACGGGTATATTCCGCCAGACTGATGTTTTCGTTTAATAGCACGGTTTGCGTGGCAAGGCTGATTTTCAGCCGTTCAATATCGGCAATCACCTGTTTGACTTCGATGTTTTGCTGGCTGTGTAGCATCAGCGATTTTTGCAGCTGTTCGAGCTGCTGCTTTATTTCCGTCAACTGTGCCTGATAACGATGTTCGGCATCGTGGCGCTGGTTTTCCAGTCGCAGCTGTTCAGTTTTCGCAGTTTGCAATTGCTCCATCAATTCCGGTTTGCGAATTTCCAGCTTCACCCGCTTGAATTCCAGATAGGCTTGATATTCGCCGCGCTGCTTGTCGGTTTGATTGATTTGCTGTTTTAACTCTGCAATCGCCGCTCTGGTTTGCTGCATTGCCTGAATATTAACGCCTTTGCCCGCCAGCTCCTGGACATAATCGCGTTCAATCTGTTGCAGTTGCAAATCCGCTTGCTGTTTGATGGCCTGCAAACGTTTGCCGATTTCAGCCAGTGAATTGTCCAGCTCCTGCATGTTTTGCTGCTGCGTGGCCTTAATTTCCAGCAGATATTGGCCGTAATGGGCTTTTTTTTGTTCCAGCTGCGCCAGATAAGCTTGCCTGCTGTCATGAATGTTTTTTTCCAGCAGTTGAATTTGCTGCCATAACGCCTGTTTTCGCGCTTCCAGCAATTCCTGATGCTGGACAATAATCAGGCTTTCTTCATATTTGAGATTTTCGATTTGCCGGATAAAGTCGGCGATAGTTTTATCGGCTTGGCTGGCGATAATTTCCGCCTGTTTCACCTGTTTATGCGCTTCGCTCAAGGCTTTTTCGGCTTCGGATAATTTCGCTTCCGCTTGTTGGCTGACTTGTTCGGCTTGTTGAAATCGGGTTAATAAATCCGCTTCGGTTTGCGCATGAGGCGGCGTGGCAATGCGGTTTAAATCCAGATTGATGCCAAAAAAGTTAGCGTTTGCATAGGACTGGAAATCCTTTGAAGGACTTCCAGTCTTTGGTTCTGCAAGGGCGTAACTGTTGCTTTCTACCAGTTCCGGTTTTAAATCGTCGCGCTCCAGTAATTGCGGCTCGATAATTTTGCCGATGGTTTCGCACCAGTCCGGTTTTTCGGTGCGCAAAAATTTCAGCAAACTGTTGTTATTCGGAAAACACAATAACCGCGCTTGTTCCTGCTTGTTTTGTGCCTCTTTCAATTTGCGTATCGCGTCGTGATAATTTTTATCGCAATCATCACGCTGCTGTTTGGCTTTATATAATTGTTGCGCTGCTTGTTCTCTGCCCTGAAATGCCAGTTCGCGTGCCGCTTCGGACTCCTGCAACCGTTGCTTGAAAACCTTTTGCGCAAATCGCTCTTCCTCGGTAAAAACACTGTGCTGATGGGCGGCGCGTAAATTACTTAAAGTCGCGTTTTGGGTTTGCAGTTTTTGCTGATAAGCCTCTTTAAACTCTTCCAGCTCTTTGCGGTAAAGCTGTTCTTTGGCATTAATTTCCTGCTGCTGTTGCATCAACAAAAAAGATTTATCGGTTTCTAATGCCGATTTTTTCTCACTTTCAGATTCCAGTTGCTGATTTCTATTCAAATGAATGGCATGGCGCAGTTTGTCATATTTACGCTCCAAATCCTGATGCGCATCTTCCTGAATCCGTTGCTGTTCCTGTAACGCAATTAATTGTTCCTGCCAGCGCGGATAATTTTCCAAAGCCAGACCTAAATTCTCAATGCCGGAGTCCAAAAATTTATTAAATTCTTTTTCAATATCCTCTAGGAATTTATTAGCTGTTTTTTGTTGAGCAATAACGTCACTGAGTTGATTGTTTAACTTGTCACGCAGTCCAGTCCAGTGATGAGCAAGTGATTGTTTATTTTGTTCTTTATCCTCTAACTGGTTTTTTAATTCTTCTATTTTGACCGCCAGCACGCTTAAACTGTTTTGCAGATAACGGTAATCGCGGCCTAATTGTTGCTCTTGTGCCGACAATTCGCTATCCAGATTTACCAGGGCTTCCAGCTTACCGTGATGACTGTGCAAATGTTCCACCGCCGCGCTTTCTTTTGCCCATTGCTCGACATCGCTTAACTTTAATTTCACCGTCGGTGTATCAATACTGCCGTCTTCTTTTAAAATCGCCTCAATCATCAGTTTGATTGCCGCCATTTTTCCGCTTTTGCTGTGAATGGCTTGCAGCAGTTTTTCAATATGGCGCAGGTTATGTTGCGATTGGCATAAGGAATAAGAACGCACATAACGATGCAGATTTTTATTGGCCAAGCTGGCAAAGGCGGTTTTGTCGTTTTGCAGCACCGCCCGATATTCGCTGGAGTTCAGGGTAATCGACGAGTCTACCTGTTGCTTACCCAGCTGTTGTTTCAACTCACCCAGGTGATAGCACTCCACCCGGCCATCCTGTTGGCTTTTGATATAGTCCTGCTGATAAAATCCTTTGGCAATAAAGCGGTATTCCACGGTTTCGCCGTCTTTGGAAGCCAGCGCGACCTGGCGCAATTCGTTGTAAGCGTTGAGATATTCATAAATGATGTAACTGGAATTGCGCGGCAAATACCAGCGGGCGAATTTATCCCTGCTTTTCGGCACTACGCTGTTGGGAAACGCGCCGTAAAATACCGGCACCAGCCGTTGCAGCGTGGTTTTGCCGGACGCATTTACGCCGTTAATATTGGTATGTTGATTGAGTTTGAGTTCGACTAAACCTTTGAGGTGGGTATCAATCAGAATAATGCGTTGCAGACTGTTGTGCATAAAAGGATGAGCGAAATTAACAAGCAAGGAAAGCTGGAATTATCGCATACTGTCGCCTTTTTTCGAGGAAGTCTTATTAAGTTAATGGTGCCTTTCTTATCTTGCAAATAGCTTATTAAAATCGCTGTAACTAAGCTAAACTACCCGCCTATATTTTTTATTGTTAGAGTTGAAAATGAGTGATCCCCGTGTTGGTTTTATCAGCCTAGGCTGCCCGAAAGCGTTGGTTGATAGTGAACAGATTTTAACCCGTCTGCGTTCTGAAGGTTATCAGGTTTCAGGAACCTATCAGGATG
>CAIQWF010000027.1 GCA_903875455.1 uncultured Pseudomonadota bacterium | reverse complement strand
TACCAATCATGGTAAAAACGCTTGATAACCGCATAAGGCGCTTTTTTAATCACCTGCACGTCGCCAATTACGTCATGCTGTTCAAGTTTTGAGCCATAATAAACGGTATGCCGGTGGGCTTTATCCGCACGGGTATTTGCCCCTTGTCTTAATCGCCACTCTTCCAAAACAACGCCGCGTTCTTTATCAATTTCTGCCGGATCAAAAGTCGCATGTCCTGCCCAGTCGGCTAATATTTTGAAGCCGTTACTAATCAACTCCGGCTTATCAGTAGGAATCGGCAATTGATAAATGGTTTGTTCACTGCTGGTACTGGCATTTAAATCTGCACCAAAGCGAATGCCGATTTTTTCCAGGTAACGCACCAATTCGTTTTTGGGAAAATGCTCTGTGCCATTAAACAGCATGTGTTCAACAATATGCGCGACCCCATTCTGGTCGGCATCTTCATTTATGGCTCCTGCTCTGATGACCAGTCGCAATTCCATTCTTTTTTCCGGCTTGGCATTCTTTTTGATGTAATACGTTAGGCCATTCGCCAATGTGCCTTTGTGAATGTTTGTATCTATCGGGATTTGGGCTTCTAAATCATCAAAGTCTATATCCAGTTTGCTTTCGGCAAAGCTTAAGTGGCTGAATATAAGTAGAGCGGTCAAAAAGAGTAGTTTGAAGAAGCGCATTTTAGAATCCGTTATTAAAATAAAAAAGAGGGCAGCGCATGAAAAATCTGCATTTTGAGTGATTTAGTTAATTTTTTTGCAATATTAGCGTTTGGCACGAAAAAAATCCCGCAATAAAGTTGAACATTCCGCTTCCAAAACGCCTCCTTGCCATTCGACAACATGATTCAAAAACGGTGCGGCACTCAGGCTTAAGGCACTGCATACCGCCCCGCGTTTGGGATCTGTCGCAGCAAACACCAATCTTCTAATCCGGCTATGGCTAATGGCTCCCATACACATTACACACGGCTCCAGCGTTACATATAGCGTCGTGTCAATCAGGCGGTAATTTTCTAAAATTTGTCCCGCCTTTCTGATTGCAATAACCTCTGCATGAGCTGTGGCATCGTGCGCGGCAATCGGAATATTCCAGCCTTCAGCAATAACGCGGTTATCCTTTATCAGTACCGCGCCAATTGGCACTTCGCCTTGTTCCTGCGCCCGTTGCGCCAAGCGAATCGCGTGGCGCATCCAAGTTTCATCCTCTTCCTGTTGAGCTATTATTCCCATTCAATCGTCGCAGGCGGCTTGCCGGAAATATCGTAAGTAACGCGGGAAATGCCGGAAACTTCATTAATAATCCGCCGCGAAATCAAGTCTAAAAACTCATATGGCAAATGTGCCCAGCGTGCGGTCATAAAATCAATAGTTTCCACGGCGCGAATCGCAATCACATAGTCATAACGCCGCCCATCCCCCATTACCCCAACCGATTTTACCGGCAAGAAGACCGCAAAAGCCTGGCTGACTTTTTCATACAAGTTATGCCGGTACAGTTCTTCAATAAAAATTGCATCGGCCAGTCTTAACAAATCGGCGTATTCTTTTTTCACTTCGCCTAAAATCCGCACCCCTAAGCCGGGACCAGGGAAGGGATGACGAAAAATCATATCGGCAGGCAGACCCAGTTCTAAACCAAGTTTGCGCACTTCGTCTTTAAACAGTTCACGCAACGGTTCAACCAGTTTTAATTTCATATTTTCCGGCAACCCGCCGACGTTATGATGCGACTTGATTAAATGGGCTTTGCCACTTTTCGCTCCGGCGGATTCAATCACATCAGGATAAATCGTGCCTTGTGCCAACCATTTGGCGTCAGTCAGTTTGCTGGCTTCTTCGTCAAAAATTTCCACGAACAGATTGCCGATAATTTTGCGTTTGGTTTCAGGATCAGTTACGCCAGCCAATGCAATTAAATAGCGCTGCTCAGCATCGACCCGAATCACTTTTACGCCCATGTGCTGGGCAAACGTCGCCATCACCTGATCGCCTTCGTGCAAACGTAATAACCCTGTGTCTACAAATACACAGGTCAGTTGTTCGCCAATGGCTTTGTGCAAGAGTGCCGCAACCACTGAAGAATCCACGCCACCCGACAAGCCCAGTACTACGTTGTCGTTGCCGACTTTTTCCCGCACTGCCGCAATGCTTTCTTCAATGATATTGCTGGAAGTCCACAAAGTTTCGCATTGGCAAATTTCGGTGACAAAACGGGCTAAAATCCGTCCGCCTTGTTTGGTGTGAGTCACTTCGGGATGAAATTGCAGCGCGTAAAAGTTTTTCTCTTCATTGGCAATCCCTGCAATCGGTGCACCTTCGGAACTGGCAATCAGTTTAAAACCTGCGGGTAATTCCACGACGCGGTCGCCGTGACTCATCCAGACATCCAATAAACCAAAGCCTTCCGGAGATAAATGGTCTTCAATGTTGCTAAGTAATCTGGAATGGCCGCGAGCCCGAATTTGCGCGTAACCAAATTCGCGTTCGTGACCGCTTTCGACTTTGCCGCCTAATTGTTCGGCCATGGTTTGCATACCGTAGCAAATTCCCAAAACCGGGACGCCAAGTTCAAATACTATCTGCGGAGCGCGAGGGGTATCGCCTTCGGTAACGCTTTCAGGGCCGCCGGATAAAATAATGCCATTTGGGTGAAAGTTTTTGATTTCGTCGCTGCTGCAATCGCAGGAGTAAATTTCGCAATACACACCGATTTCGCGAATTCTGCGGGCAATCAGTTGGGTATATTGGGAGCCGAAATCAAGAATGAGAATTTTATGGTTATGGATGTTGCTGTGGGGTTGGTTCACGGTATAACTCGGTATTTAAGTGTTAAATAACTGATATATATTAAAAATAAACTTTATTCTCTCCAATGTACTCATTTATGTGCTCAAAAGAGAAAAACCTTAATAAACTTTGTTCGATTTTACAGGAAAAAGCTGTTTCTTGTGTTTTGTATTTTTTTGAGTTGCGGTAATGTGGTAGTTAAGTAAAAACCGACACTTTTTAAAGAAAAACCTGTTTTTTTTGAATGGCGAATTCAAACTGGGTAGCGGCACATAATTTGCAGCCCCAGGAATATAAGCTTATAAGCTGAAACAGAATTTTCACCAGAGCTGGAATTGCCTCCGACCTGATTTTCAAATTCCAGCACAACAAAATCATTAAAGCCGGATTTATGGAGTTTTCATGCCGCCGATAATCACCGCCGTTTTTTCAAAGTTTTAGTTGCTGCGGGAAAGTTGGCGCGGTCACGTAAACGATGACCTAATGCAGCCGATGCGCTGATAATTCTCCCTGTACTTGTGGCTGGCTTTTCCAAGGCCAAAACTTGCTTAAACTCGCTAAAGCCGCAAGATTGGTGCTGGTGATTAAAAATTTTCGGCGGTTAATCTTCAACATAACAGCTAACTTTCATATTCAGCCCACTCCTCCTCAAAATACCGCACTAAAACCTGATTATCCAAACGATTAATTTCGGTGGAAACGTGATTCATATCCTCTGGAAAATGCAGCATTAAATTGGTGGTATCTGAATTGACAAACTTAAGCCCCGCCGGATAACTGGCACTTGGAAAAAAAACTTGCTTACCCGCCATCACAAACCCCCATTCTCCAAATGACGGCACATAAGCATGATAAGGCGTCGTCACAAAACCTGCGGCCGCCAGCGTATTATTTACACACCAGTAAGATTTTCGCGCTACAAACGGTGACGTGCTTTGCACCACAATCCGGCCCTGTTCAGCAAGCACCTGATGCAATAAATGGAAAAAAGTCAGGCTATACAATTTGCCGATGGAATAATTGGACGGGTCAGGAAAATCCACCACAATAAAATCAAACTGCCGGTTAGTGTGCTGTTTCAGCCATAAAAACGCATCGCCATTCACCAGGTGCATTTTCGGCGAAGCAAAAACATTGTGGTTCAAACGGGTTAACAGTTCATTACCGGAAAATAACTTGGTCATCGCCGGGTCTAAATCGACCAAAGTAATATCTTGAATAGATGAGTATTTGAGAATTTCCCGCGCCGCCAAACCATCGCCGCCGCCTAGAATCAGTACATGCCTGGGATTTTTAATCGCCGCCAACGCCGGATGTACCAATGCTTCGTGATAGCGGTATTCATCGCGGCTGCTGAACTGGAGATTGTTATTCAGGAACAAGCGCAAATCATGCGGAGCTTTGGTGATGACAATGCGCTGGTAAGGCGTAGAAGTGGAATAAATGACTTTATCAGGATAGAGATTGCTTTCGGCCACATTCATAATCTCATCGCCATATAAAAAGCCGAACAATAGAAAAATGAACGCCAGAATGCCGCTAATCCGGTGTAAATGTGCTTGGCTGATATGTTCTTCAAACCTGTACAGCATCAATAATGCCACTGCGACATTCAGCATCCCGAACATGAAATCCGAACGTATCAAACCTAAATGCGGTACTAAAATCAGCGGAAATAACAGCGAAGCCAGCAACGCGCCGATATAATCAAAGGTGAAAACTTTGGAGACTAAATCACTGAAATCCAGCTGATCTTTCAGGATTCGCAGCAACAGTGGAATTTCAATCCCGACTAAAATCCCGATAATACTAACCAGGCTATAAAGTGGAATCCGAAACGAGGCGACCTGTTCAAAAATCAGGAACAGAATTGCGGCAGTGCTGCCACCGATTAAACCAATCAGGATTTCAATTTTGATAAACAGCGACAGCAGATTTTTTTCCGCATAGCGCGACAACCAAGAGCCGATGCCCATCGCAAACATATAAGTGCCAATCACGGTAGAAAACTGCGTCACCGAATCGCCCAATAAATAACTGGCTAAGGTTCCGGCAATCAGTTCATAAATCAGCCCGCAAGTGGCAATTACAAAAACAGACAGCAGTAATAACAGTGCCATGCCTTATTTAGCCGTGTATCGCCGAGGCAATAATCAAGGCAAGACCTAATAAACCTGCACCTAAAAAAATGGCCAGAGCAATATTTTTTTCTTCAACGATTTCTTTCCATAAGTCGTATTTGGTAATGACTAAATCCAACAAGGCAAAAGTTACTATCAGCACAATAACGCCGACGCCGGAATAAATCAGCGAATTGGTAAGGTTGTGAATATCTTGTGCGTCCATAAGTCCTCTTTTGATGATTATTTGTGATAAGAATGGGAGTGTGCACCGGGGCCGTTTCGGGTTGCCTGACTGCTTTCAAACAGGCTGGAAAAAGCATATCTTTCGTAAGAAGCATAGATAAAGCTGAGAATGATTAATGTGCCATAGACACCATAGAGTTTAGTCATCAGAAGCCTCTGCCGTTTTATATTGTGCGGGTGCAAAATCGCTGTCTTCCCAGCGGCGTTTTTCAAAAGACCAATGCCGGTACAGGACAATGGCCGGAAAGAATAATAATGCCAGCAGCGCAAACCAGAAATTTGAGGAATTGGGGACATCGCGCTTAATGGTAATGTCAAAATCAACAGGCTGGCCTTGCTCATAAGCTCCGGCATCAGGGCTGAGCAAGAGATGGTATTTGCCGGCTGGAACGGCTGCAATTGTGGTGTCAGTTTGTCGACTGCCTTCCGACCAGGAGCCATCACTGTCATAACCATGATAATATTCAATAACTTGGGCCGCATCAAAAGTTTGCTGGGTTTCATCATTGTTTAAAACCGTAATCAGTTCCAGCCAGTTATTCTCAACCGGGGAAGAAACTGTTATTTCCACGTTGGAGGTTTTCCCGCTCAGCTCAAGCGGTGCCGACAAAACCACCTGGTCTTTCTGTTCCGGCATCGCGTGGAGTTTTTGGGAAAACACGGTTTTATTTTCGGCAAATCCATTTACCCCAAAAAGTTGAATCAAACACAATATGCCAAAAAAGAGAGCTGAGAGTTTTTTAATCCCGGGGACATATTGCGTGACTGGGGAAGGCTGATTCGGGGCAATATTTTGCGGCTCTCGCAAAAATGGCAACTTAAAAGCCTGTTTGATAAGGTCTTTTTCGACATAAATTCCTTGTGACCAGACTACTTCCTGTTCATTTTCTTCCTTGGAAATAACGTAAGGCGGAGCAATAAAATCACTGACTCTGGCCTGTTCGCCGACTTTTACCCGCCAATAAAACTCGCCCATCACATAACTGACTTTGGCGACATCGCGTGAGAATAATTTATATTCTTGCCCTTCGCATTCTGCTTTGACGCCGCCCGACTCTTTTATCTCTTTGTGGATGGTTTTCACAAACGTCCAGTGGCCGTCGGAACAGACTAAAAACCGAAAGCCTTGCCAGGGATTGAATAGCAGATATTCTTCCCAGCTGAATCTGCCATAGGAGTTGTTGATTTCCCGCTCTACATAGCCAATCACTTCCCATTCATGCTCAAACAAGGTTGCCCGTGTGCCGATAGCAATGTCGATTTCGCGGGTTTTGCTGGTTGCCGTGCTGATGACCTTTAAATTGTCGTTGGCCATATCAATTACGCAGCTACAATGCTTGCAGGTTGCGGTAATACTGATACCGACCGCATGAACAGCGACACTGCCGCCACAGTTGGGGCAACTAAATGTTTTTACCTTTCCGGCGACATAGCTCATGCTTTTTTGACCTTTGATTTTGACGAGGGCATTTTCCAGCCTTCCAGCTCGCGTAAATGGTTAAACGATAAATCATCAAATTCAACATACTGACCGGTAAATACCGAGGGCGGTTCGCCGTCACAATATTCAATCCCGGCAAATTTGCTATTGCCTGCAATCAAATCAATTCCTTTTACATTGCGTCCTCTAGGAGCCGCAAAAGGCAATTCGCCTTCACTGCCAATGCAGTAACTTTCCTTGAGATCACTGACCGTATAAGTTGTTCCTGAAATTAAAAGCTTGCTATTGAGTTTAGGTGCTTTGCCGAACTTGGCTTTTGCTTCTTCGGGGGATAGATATTCTTCAAAAATAATCGCCAGTGAGCCTTGCGCTTCGGCAAGCCAGGCTTTTTTGGCATCGTCAAAATACAAAAACCATTCATTCCAGTAGCCATCCTGCCAGGCCATTTTCAGGCGGCCGATAATCCTAAACGCCAACCCTTTATAAACGCCGATGGTGTCAATCTGGAAAGGGCTAATATCTTCAGGCAATTGCGCCATTTTTCCAATTGATTCCAGCTCGGTATCATGGCGCACCACCAGCGAACTGCAATAAGGGCAGACGCAAGTGGCGGAAATACGGGATTGAAAAACAATTTCCGCACTACAGGAAGGACAGTTATATTTTTGCATTAGCGTTGCCTGAAAATAAATCGCGGATAGTCAACTCTGGGTTATGTCTATTTTGATGAGATTAAAGCCGCGATTAAAAAAACGCGACCAGCTTGCTTGGCAATGTTGGCGAATTTAACACAAAACCAAAATTTGCCATATAAATTAGTAGGGCCGATAGAAAAGAAAATATTATTGGCAGCTGGAGAAGAATGTTCCAGCAAATTGATTGTCTTTTCCGGTCTTGTTTAGTCTTTCTATCCCCTGTAGTATCACCAACTTAATTTGCCACTTTACCCCCAAAGTTCCCCATGAATTTTCTGCCGCAGTTATTAACCGCCCCTTCTTTGCTGCTGATACTGACGTTTATCGCTTTTTTAATCAGCTGGATTTGCGCCTACCAGTTATTTCGGGCGACTATTCTGGCAAAAAAAATGCAACTTCAACTCGGTCAGGCAGAAAACAGACTGGCTTGTCTGGAGCAAAGCCTCAACATCAATAATCTTCTGAATATCGCCCTGATTAATTCCAGTCAAACCAAAAACAATATTGAACTCTGTAAGTTGTTGCTGGATGCCTGTGTGCATAAATCCGATATTTTAACGGCAAAAGCACTGGAAAACACCTTGCGCACCGAAATCAACAACGCTGTTATCGCTATAGAATCCTTAGAAGAAAAACGTTCGTTTCTGGAAGCAAAAATCCGCGAGGCTTTTGAAACCGTAAAGCAGAAAACATTGGCTACAGACATAGAGCCCTGCTTGCCGTATGCCCAGGTTTTACTGGAAGAGTCCAGTCTGGAATTTGCCAGTACCGAACGAATGAAACAGGACGTATTAAAAGTCAATCGGGTTCTGGATAGTGTTTTATTAAAAGTGTAAAAAGTCAAAGCTTGGCTTTTAAGCATTCAACCTTTACTTTAATCTACTGCTCCTGCCTTAAACTGACAGCTAAAGCCTGCAATCTGGAATTATCCATTATTGTTTATTAACCGGCTTTTAGGCATAATGCACGACGGTTTAAATTTATAGTGGTCAAATGTTATGAACGAAATGATGTCTTCAGGAGTAGAACTGATGCTCACCGGAATGGGTATAGTTTATGCGTTTTTAGCTCTGTTGGTTGTTGCGATAAAGGTCATGACAGCAATGGTGACTCGTTATTTTCCAGAAACTCCAGCCGAGTTTTCAGCACCGGTCAGCAAAACGACCGAACCTTTAATAATTGCCGCTGTGACCGCAGCCGTCCACCAATATCGCAACAAACACAGCAAATAAACTTTTTATTCTCGCTTGAACCTCTGGTACAGGCTTGCAAACACCTCTAAAATCTTTAATTGCCCACAAGGCTAAAAAACAGTCGACCCAAAAAGGTCCTTAGGAGAATCAACAATGGCAAAGGTTAACAAACCTTTAGGTATCACCGAACTCGTGCTGCGCGACGCACATCAATCGCTTCTGGCAACAAGGCTGCGAATTGAAGATATGCTGCCCATTTGTGAAAAACTGGATAGCGTCGGTTATTGGTCTATCGAATCGTGGGGCGGAGCAACTTTTGATGCCTGTATTCGCTATTTGGGAGAAGACCCTTGGGAAAGATTACGGTTACTGAAAAAAGCCATGCCCAATACCCCGCAGCAAATGCTGTTTCGCGGCCAGAACATTTTGGGCTACCGTCACTATGCCGATGATGTCGTTGATAAATTTGTAGAACGCTGTGCAGTGAATGGCATCGACGTATTCCGTATTTTTGATGCCATGAACGACATGCGCAACATTGAACGTGCCATTAAAGCCGTACTCAATACTGATGCCCATGCCCAAGGTACAATTTCCTATACTACCAGCCCGGTTCACACCACTGACAAATGGGTAGAACAAGGAAAAATCATTGAAGATATGGGCGCACACTCTATCTGCATTAAGGATATGGCCGGCTTGCTCACGCCTTATGATGCCTTTGACTTGGTTTCTGCCTTGAAAAAAGCGGTGAAAATCCCGATTCATTTGCATTGCCATGCCACTACCGGTTTAAGTGTAGGTACCTTATTGAAAGCAGTCGAGGCCGGTGCCGATAATGTCGACACCTCCATTTCATCGATGAGCATGACTTACGGACACAGTCCCACCGAAGCGATTGTGGCCAGCTTTCAAGGACAAAAACAGGATACCAAACTGAATCTGGAGTTGCTGGAAGAAATTGCCACTTATTTTAGAGAAGTGCGGAAAAAATATGCCCAGTTTGAAGGCAGTTTAAAAGGTGTAGACGGGCGGATTTTATTGGCGCAGGTTCCGGGCGGCATGTTGACCAATATGGAAAGCCAACTGAAAGAGCAAGGAGCATCAGATAAATTTGCCGAAGTGTTGAAAGAGATTCCCAGGGTTCGCGAAGATTTAGGCTTTATTCCGTTAGTCACGCCAACTTCACAAATCGTCGGCACACAAGCGGTATTAAACGTACTGTCAGGTAAACGTTACAAAACCATTGCCAAGGAAACTGCCGGGGTTTTAAAAGGAGAATACGGTGCAACCCCCGCTCCTGTGAATGGGGATTTACAGGCGCAAGTTTTAGCTGGAGTAAAACCTATCACCTGTCGCCCCGCTGATTTGATTGCCCCAGAAATGGATAAATTAGTTGCAGAAGTGCAGGAAAAAGCCAAAGCCGAATCCGTCACGCTCGGAACTCATCTGGAAGAGGATGCTTTAATTTATGGCCTGTTTGCGCAGGTTGGCTGGAAGTTTCTGGCAAATCGTGGCAATTATGCGGCCTTTGAGCCGGTTCCTACCGCTAACTCAGCCGCAGCAGCTTCCGGCAAAGAATCCAAATCAGAGTCTGCGGTAGAAAGTTATCGGGTCAATGTCGACGGCAAAAACTTCAATGTCACAGTTGCCGCAGGCGATGCCGAATTTATCATTCAACCTGTAACAGCAACTACCAGCAAAACTGATGTTTCTTCTGCAAACAGCTCTGGCACGGTCATTACCTCACCAATGGCAGGCAACATCATTAAAATCAATGTTGAGGTTGGTAGCGTTGTTACAAAAGGTGATGTGGTCTTGACCATGGAAGCGATGAAAATGGAAACCGAAGTGCGTTCCAAATTTTCAGGCACTGTCAGCGCAATCAATACCAAAGAAGGCGCGGCAGTTGTCGTGGGAGCCACTTTAATCACCTTGTAATTTTTTTATATCAAGTATTTATTCTTGCGAAAAGCACAAGGAACACGGCGTTTAATCGGCGGTGATTTTTTGTGCTTTTTGTGCTTTAACTTCTAAAAAACATAAAAATAAACGAGACCTTCTATGGAAAATCTCCACTTACTTTGGCAAAGCACAGGCTTGTACAATATTTCTGCCGGACAAGCCTTGATGATGTTAGTCGGCTTTCTGCTATTGTTTTTAGCCATTAAAAAAGATTTTGAACCATTATTACTGTTGCCGATAGGATTCGGGGCAATTCTAAGCAATATTCCGGTCGCCGGAATCGCAGAAGAAGGCGGTATTCTCTACTATTTATATTACGGAATTAAACTGGGACTTTGGCCACTGCTGATTTTTATGGGCGTGGGGGCGATGACCGATTTTGGCCCGATGATAGCCAATCCTAAAACCCTGTTTTTAGGTGCTGCCGCACAGTTTGGAATTTTCGCCACATTATTAGGCGCTTTAGCTCTCAATGCTGTACCCGGTATCGCCTTCACTTTAAAAGATGCCGCCGCGATTGCGATTATCGGCGGTGCAGACGGGCCAACCGCAATTTATGTCGCTTCAAAATTGGCACCGGATTTATTAGGTGCAATTGCGGTGGCGGCTTATTCTTACATGGCGTTGGTGCCACTGATTCAACCCCCGATCATGCGGGCGCTGACCAGTGAAGAAGAGCGCAAAATTGAAATGCACCAATTACGTGAAGTCAGTCAAACTGAAAAAATCATGCTGCCATTAATGCTGATTACTTTAACGGCTTTATTGTTGCCATCTGCGGCGCCTTTGGTGGGAATGTTTTGTCTGGGCAATTTAATGAATGCCTGTGGCGTAGTGGAAAGATTAAGCAAAACAGCTCAAAATGAATTGATTAATATTGTGACGATTTTTTTAGGCTTGTCAGTCGGCTCAAAACTCAGTGCTGCCGCATTTTTGAAACTGGAAACTTTGGGGATTTTAGGTCTTGGGGCTATTGCCTTTGCAATTGGCACCGCATCAGGGGTCTTGATGGCGAAAGTGATGAACAAATACAGCAGCACTCCGATTAATCCGTTGATAGGCTCTGCCGGTGTTTCGGCTGTGCCGATGGCGGCGCGAGTCTCGAATAAATTAGGTCTGGAGGCTGACCCGCATAACTTTTTGTTAATGCACGCCATGGGGCCAAATGTGGCCGGGGTGATTGGTTCAGCGGTGGCGGCCGGGGTTTTGTTGAGCCTGATTAAATAAATTGGTAAACAAGTGTGGGAAACAGTCAGAATTTAAACGATAGATCACTGCTATTATTAAAAAATCTGGTAGAGCGTTATATTCACAGCGGTCAGCCGGTAGGCTCCAAAGCTTTATCACAAGATTTCGATTCAAAATTAAGTCCCGCTACCATTCGCAATGTGATGGCCGATTTGGAAGAGCTAGGCCTTATTTATTCGCCGCATCACTCCGCTGGACGCATTCCCACCGCTAGCGGCTATCGCCTGTTTGTAGATAGTTTGCTCACCGTTAAACCGTTGGCAGAACACGAGCTGAATTATTTACATCAAGGTTTGGAAAGTTGGGACAGCAATACTGATGTTGTCGCAATTGCCTCCAAAGTTCTGTCCGATGTCACGCAAATGGCGGGCATTGTCACCATTCCGCGCCGGGAAATGGTCTGCTTGAGCCATATTGAATTTTTACCCCTCTCCCACAATCGGGTGCTGGTGATTTTTGTCACCGATGAACAGGAAGTTCACAACAAAATCATTCAACCACAAAAAGCTTTTTCTCCAGCCGAATTACAGCAAGCCGCCAATTATTTAAATTCAGTTTATGCGGGGCGCAGTTTGGCATCGGTAAGAGATGTATTATTAAATCAATTGCGCCAAGACCAACAACAGCTTAATCAAGGCATGTTAGATGCAATCAGCATGGCGCAACTGGCATTAGTGCCCAACGCAAATAAAGAAGACTATATTTTAAGTGGCGAAACCAATTTAATGAGTTTTTCCGAACTCTCTGATATGGATAGGTTAAAACAGTTATTTGAAGCGTTTAACCAAAAACACAGCGTGATTCAATTGTTGGATCAATGCCTTACCGCTGACGGCGTACAAATTTTTATTGGTGAAGAATCCGGTTATCAACCTTTTGAACAATGCAGTTTAGTCACCAGCACTTATTCGGTAAACGATGAAGTCGTTGGCGTATTAGGTGTGATTGGCCCGACCCGGATGGCGTACCAAAAAGTGATTCCCTTTGTTGATGTCACCGCAAAATTGTTGGGTGCCGCCTTGAATCCCAAATCTTAAGCCCCCATTTTGAAACGCAACGCTTTGCGCAAACTGCGCGACTTTTTTAAATTAAAATTATTTTTCTGGAGCAGAAAGACAATGAGTACCGAACAGGAAACCCCTGATAACGCAACCGAAGCCACTGAAAATCCAGCTGTTGAATCTGAAACCAAAGTCTCGGCTGAAGCTGAATTGTTAGAAGCCAGTTCACCGGAAGCGGCTATCGCCCAATTACAAAAAGAACTGGAACAGGCTAATCAGAAAGCCCAGGAAAATTGGGACAAAGCCTTACGAGTTCAGGCGGAAATGGAAAACCTGAAACGCCGTACCCAAAAAGATTTAGATGATGCGCGTAAATATGCGGTAGAACGGTTTGCGAAAGAATTAATCACTGTGGTGGATTCTCTGGAATTAGGTTTGCAGGCGATTACCGGTGATAGTCCTGAAGTACAAAAATTCCGTGAAGGCAGCGAGTTAACCTTAAAACAGTTTGAAGCCGCATTTGCCAAAGCCAATATCGAACAGGTCAATCCATTAGGGCAGCCATTTAATCCTGAACATCATCAGGCCATGGCAATGCAGCCTTCAGCAGATGTTGCACCTAACAGCGTGTTGACCGTATTTCAGAAAGGCTACTTATTAAATGGCCGCTTATTGCGTCCGGCAATGGTTATTGTTGCAAAAGCCCCTGAATAAAGGCTTGAAAAATACACATCGTCCCCCATATTTAATGCAACTTTTAAAAATTAACTTAAAACAAGTTTGGAGAATTCAATGGCTAGAATGATAGGTATAGACTTAGGAACGACCAATTCCTGTGTGGCAATTTTGGAAAACGGCACGGCTCGCGTGATTGAAAACAGTGAGGGGGCGCGGACTACCCCTTCAATTATTGCGTTTACAGCTGATGATGAAGTATTGGTCGGACAATCAGCCAAACGTCAGGCGGTGACTAATCCTAAAAATACTTTATTTGCCATTAAACGTTTAATCGGTCGGCGTTTTGAAGATGATGTCGTGCAAAAAGACATCAAAATGGTGCCTTATAACATTGTCAAAGCATCGAACGGCGATGCTTGGGTTGAATGCCACGGCAAGAAAATGGCAGCACCTGAAATTTCATCGCGCGTATTGATGAAGCTGAAAAAAGACGCTGAAGCGTTTTTAGGCGAAGAAGTGACTGAAGCGGTTATTACCGTTCCGGCTTATTTTAACGATGCCCAACGTCAAGCCACAAAAGATGCAGGCCGTATCGCTGGTCTGGATGTGAAACGGATTATCAATGAACCGACTGCGGCAGCGTTAGCATTTGGAATGGATAAACCGAAAGGCGACACCACGATTGCAGTTTATGATTTGGGCGGTGGTACATTCGATATTTCGATTATCGAAATTTCTGAAATCGAAGGCGAACATCAGTTTGAAGTATTATCGACCAACGGTGATACTTTCTTGGGCGGTGAAGATTTTGACTTAAGAATTATTGACTTTTTGGCCGATGAATTCAAAAAAGATAACGGTATTGATTTGCACAATGACCCGTTGGCGTTGCAACGTTTGAAAGAAGCGGCAGAAAAAGCCAAAATCGAATTGTCTTCTGCGCAGCAAACTGACATCAATCTGCCTTACATCACCGCAGATGCAACCGGCCCTAAACATTTGAACGTGAAATTAACCCGTTCAAAACTGGAATCGTTGGTAGATGATTTAATTGAAAAAACCAAAGGTCCTTGCTTGCAAGCCTTAAAAGATGCCGGTTTATCTGCTTCGCAAATCAACGATGTGATTCTGGTCGGCGGTCAAACCCGGATGCCAAAAGTGCAGGAAATGGTACAAAACATTTTCGGGAAAGAGCCACGCAAAGACGTAAACCCGGATGAGGCGGTGGCATTAGGTGCGGCGATTCAGGCCGGTGTGTTAAGCGGTCATGTGAAAGACGTTTTATTATTGGACGTAACGCCATTGTCTTTGGGTATCGAGACTCTGGGCGGCGTGATGACCAAATTGATTGAGAAAAACACCACCATTCCAACCAATGCTTCACAAGTGTTTTCAACTGCGGAAGACAACCAGACTGCGGTAACGATTCATGTGTTGCAAGGTGAGCGTGAAGTCGCAGCGGGTAACAAATCATTGGGACGTTTTGATTTGGCGGATATTCCTCCTGCACGTCGCGGCACGCCACAAATTGAAGTGTCTTTTGATATTGATGCCAACGGTATTTTAAACGTTTCGGCAAAAGACAAAGCCACCGGCAAAAAACAATCTATTGTGATTAAAGCCTCCAGCGGTTTGTCGGATGAAGAAGTTGAACGGATGATTCGTGATGCCGAAGCTCATGCCGCAGAAGATAAAAAAGTCACTGAATTGGTTCATGCCCGTAACCATGCGGAAGGCATGATTAATGCGACTGAAAAATCGTTGAAAGATTTGGATGGCAAAGTCGATGCTTCTGAAAAAGAAGCGATTGATAAAGCCATTGCCGAGTTGCAACAAGCGGTTAAAGGCGACAACAAAGAAGAAATCGAAGCTAAAACCAATGCGTTGACTGAATTGTCTGGTAAATTAGCAGAACGTGTTTATGCGCAGCAAGCAGAACAGGCAGGCGCAGCGGGTGCTGAGCATGAAGCTCATCAAGCGCATGATTCTAAAAAGCCAGATGATGATGCGTTGGATGCTGAGTTTGAAGAAGTGAAAAAATAAGCTTGGTCTTTTTTAAACCTGACAGATTTTTAAAATCTGTCAGGTTTTGCTTATAACGCGATAGTGATAATCATGAGTGCATTAAAAAAGTTAGCGTATTTAACGGAAAATGATTATTTGCAGTATGAATTATCCGCCAGTGTTAAGCATGAATATGTTGACGGACAAATTTATGCTATGGCAGGGGCAAGTGAAAAGCATAACTTAATTACCGGAAACGTTTTTTCTGTTTTGCGTAATGCCTCTCGCGGAAAAGGCTGCAAAGTTTTTTCCAGTGATATGAAATTGCGCATTCCACAAACCTATGCGTATTATTATCCCGATGTGATGTTAATTTGTCAGTCTGGTAAAGAAGATGATGAGTATTACAAACATCAGCCCTGTTTGATTGCCGAAGTTTTATCGAAAAATACACAAGCCACTGATAAGCGCGAGAAATTAATCAATTACCAAAAAATTGCCTCGTTGCGTTATTACCTGATGATTGATAGCACTGAAAAGCAGGTTGAATATTTACAGCGTGATGAGTCCGGTGTGTGGCAATCAGCCGTTTTAGAATCTGGTGAAAATTTGATTGTGCAATGTGATGATTACCAAGCGATTTTGACGTTGGATTCGATTTATGAAGATGTGGGGTTGTGATTTGGCTTTATTAGGATGAAGTCAACTCTGAAAGTGTTTTTCCAACACGCAGTTGCTTTATATTAAGCTGGTTCGGCATTATGGTTATTCAGAAGATAATTTAAGAATAGAATTCTCCATTCAGATGGGAATTAAAAAAAC
>CAIQWF010000026.1 GCA_903875455.1 uncultured Pseudomonadota bacterium | reverse complement strand
TTGATTGAACGCATTTTTTGCAACTTTGCCTTGGATCTGAGTTTGATTAAATCGTCTTCATCTTATGAGGCACTTTGTAACTTCGGGGCTGTGTCTTGTTAAAACTGTCCGAAGTATTGTTATTTCGTTATCCATTTTTAGATTCATTCAGCGAATAATTTAAACAGCATAATTCAGTAAACACCTGCTAACCAAAAACTATCGGGTAAGGGCTCATCAAAATCATCGCTGACTTGTATTTTTCCCTCAAATAAACCGTAAGTAATCGGTTTCGATGGTTGGGTAGTTTCATCTAACGGCGGCTGCTTAACTCCCCCCTTTGAAAAAGGGGGGATGGGGGGGATTTTCAAACCTATCTGCAACGCTTCAAAAATAGCTGTCATCACACTTTCAATCTGTTGCAAAACATCCAGATTACTGAAACGCAAAACTCGCAAGCCTTGTTGCTGTAAAAATGCGGAACGCTGCTGGTCATAGGCTTGCTGTACTGGTTCTAAATGTTGACTACCATCTAGTTCAATCACCAGTTTTGCAGCAGGTGCGTAGAAATCCACAATAAATTCTCCAATTGGTTTTTGCCGATAAAACTGCACATCCAATAGCTGTTTGCGTCGGACGTGCGACCATAGTTTTTGCTCAGCATCTGTCTGATTGCCACGCAGGACACGTGCCTTGTGTTTTAGTTTTCGATTGTAGTTTTTCATGGTGGTTTTGTTACGTTGTTAAATATTTGCCTAGCATTGAAAATCCCCCCCATCCCCCTTTTTCAAAGGGGGGGGGGACGTTTTTTAGTTCATTGTAACAAGCTTAAGCCGCCAGTGCGTCATTCAGCTCATCCATTAAATTATCCATATTCGCCCCAAACAACTTATACATTTTACCCAAACCGCCCTGACCATCAAACGGATTCATCTCCAAATCATCACGGTCTATATGATGCGAACTGGCAATATGGTCACGAATCATCTGCAACCACGCCATTTGCTCGGCACTGAATTTATCAGGATTCCCGGCATGATGCTTCATAATCCAGGTTTGAAAATTACGCTTGACCGTATCATCAAAATTCGTCAGTTGCTTATCCATGCCACACACCCGCCGGATTAAGGCAATCAGCGCGGTTAGCTCGCCGGTAGGTTGGCTGCCTTGAAAGTTGTCTAACTGGCTGTAGGCTTGCCAAACATGCAACGGACTAAGTTTCGGTTTGTCAGCTTTCAGAATCTCCAAAACCTCGTGAATCATCGCGTTGGTAATCTCACGGCGGCGGTGTGGCTGGTCATAGAAAATACTTAAAGCTTCAATCTGGTCTTTGTGCACAGCCAGATAATCGGCAAACTCCTGACTGAGATTTTGGGCGGCCGTTTGCGCATTCGTTTCCCAGTCCGCAAAAACCAGTGTATCAAGATTATCATGGTCAATGATTTGTTCTTTTTCGCGGCGGATGGAGTCAATCAGTTCTATCAATTCACCGGTAAAAATGCCGCTGGCTTCACTGACTAATTGCGCTTGTGCCTGTTCAAGTTGTTGCTCGCTGAGTGTTGCTTCTGCGTTGAGTCCGGCTAACTCACGTGCTTTTTGTTCAATAGTGTCTTCATCAATCGCGTTGAATAAATCACTGATAATTTGACTTAACGCTACACCACCCGCCTGTTTTTTCAGCTTGTCTTTATCGGCGGGGGTAAGTTGCTGGTTTAAGCGGGCTAAGCGTCCTGCCAGTGAGCTAACGGTATCGGTATCATTCGCGCCCATCATCACACCGGTTGCCAGGTCTTTCAATGATACGGTGGGGTTGGTAATCAGTGGTTGGCTGGCGGTTTTTAGCGATTTGGTCACGCCCACCGCATCCACGATGACATAATGGGTTTTGGCGGTTTGTGCCGAAGGTGTGACTTTTTTCAGTTCGTCATGCTCTAAAGTACGAGTGCCGCGCCCTTTCATTTGCTCAAAATAATTGCGGCTACGCACATCACGCATGAATAACAGACATTCCAGCGGTTTTACATCAGTGCCGGTGGCAATCATGTCAACTGTCACCGCGATGCGCGGGTAGTAGTCGTTGCGAAAATCGGCCAGTGTGGATTTCGGGTCTTCATCGGCTTTGTAGGTGATTTTTTTGCAAAAAGCGTTACCTTCGGCAAACTCTTCCCGCACCGTTTGAATAATGTCATCGGCGTGGCTGTCGGTTTTGGCAAAAATCAGGGTTTTGGGCAGTTCCTGCCGATTTGGAAACATAACCGGCCAATTGTCTTTAAAGGCACGAATCACAGTGCGGATTTGGTCGGGATTCACCACACTGTTATCAAGTTGGCTGGCGGTGTAGGTTTCGTCTTCATCCTGTTGTTCCCAACGTTTGCGGCGCGTGAGTTTTTCGCGTTTTTCAATCAGCTGGTTTGCAGAAATCTTGCCGCCTGCCTGGGTGATTTTAGTATTGATAAGATACACTTCATTGCCCACATTCACACCATCGGCAACCGCTTTTTCATGGTCATAATGGCTGACAACATTTTTCTTGAAGAAGCCGTAAGTGCGATTATCAGGGGTCGCAGTCAAGCCAATCAGAAAACTGTCAAAATAATCCAGAACCTGTTGCCAGACGTTGTAAATCGAGCGGTGACATTCATCAATGATAATGAAATCAAAAAACTCTATCGGTACTTTGGGGTTATAAACGACGGGCAGCGGCTTTTTAGGTTTGGTCAATAGTTCAGCAGGGTTTACGTCTTCTAATGCTACATCTATAGCTTCGCCTTTGAGTATCGAATACAACCGCTGGATGGTACTGATACAGACCTGACTATCTTTTGCCAGATAGGACGATTGCAGACGTTGTACGGTATAGAGTTCGGTAAATTTGCGGTTATCGTCATTCGGCAAATAACTCATCATTTCCTGTTCTGTCTGTTCGCCCAAGTTGCGCGTATCTACCAAAAATAAAATGCGTTTTGCATTACTGTGTTTCAGCAAGCGATACATGGCAGTAATGGCAGTGTAGGTTTTGCCTGAGCCGGTTGCCATTTGAATCAAAGCACGAGGACGGTTGTCCTTAAGCGATAAATCCAGATTATTAATGGCAGTTATTTGACAAGCACGTAACCCTTTGGGGTTTAAGTGAGGGATGTTTTGCAAGCGATGACGCAAGGATGAACCCTGGGCCAGCCATTCTTTCAAGGTTTCTGGACGGTGAAAGGTAAACACTTCACGCGAGCGAGGCTTAGGGTCGCGGTTATCGGTAAAGCGGGTAATAACGCCTGTGCTTTCATATAAAAACGGTAGTGGCTCATTGCTGCCAATCCATTTGAGTTTAGCCGAGGCATAACCTGCGGTTTGCTCTTCAACGGTCGTGATATTATGAGCGAAATCCTCTTTTTTGGCTTCTATGATTCCAACGGGTTTTCTGTTTATAAACAGCACATAATCAGCAGGCCCCACATCGGTTTGATATTCCCGTACCGCCTGACCGATACCTTTATTGAAATCTATTTTATTTTTATTTTGAATAGCCCAGCCTGCCTGAATTAACAGCTTATCAATAGCATCACGGGCTATTTGTTCGGGATTTTGATTATAAGTCATGCTTCAAGTCACAAAGACAGATTTATAGTAATAGTATCAACTATCTATAAAATCTGTACATAAGCCAATCAAAAAAATCAGATTTTTCACAAGCCTCCTGTTCAGTCCACAACAATTTCCCTCTCCATAGCGCGTTATTGTGTTGATAATCCCCTGTTAATACTGGCGGTATGTTGTGCTTTTGCAGGAGCATTATTAAAAGGTACGCATAATCAAGGCGGCGGTTTTCATATTTTTGGAGATTCTTCAAAAGGTAAATCTACAGGTCTGTTTGTGGCTTGTTCTGTATTTGGTGATGAAAGCTATAAACGCAGTTGGAAAGCAACCAGCAACGGTATGGAAGCCACCGCCGCCATGTTCAATGATTCACTTTTGGCACTGGATGAAATTTCAGAATGTGATCCCAAAGAGATAGGCATTATTGTCTATGCGTTAGGTAATGGCGTAGGAAAACAACGCGCCAACCGCAACGGCGGCTCACGCGCGGCGTATCAGTGGAAAGTGATGGTTTTATCCAACGGTGAACGCTCTATTGATTGCGCAATGTCCGAAGCTGGCAAGCAAATCAAGGCAGGGCAATCATTGCGATTATTAAGCATTCCCATTTTTGGCAAGTATGGCGCGTTTGATTGTATTCACGACAAAAAAGACGGGCGCGACCTTTCAGACCACCTGCAAACAGCCGCGACTAAATTTTATGGTGTCGCTGGCATTGAATATTTAACCAAGCTTGTTGCAGAAACCCGCAACCTTAACCAACTGGCTAATGAGTTCACAAAAGAATTGCGTAATGGTGAAAACTTAAGTGACCAGGAAGGCAGAGCCGCTAAACGCTTTGGATTACTCATGTTAGCAGGGGAGCTGGCTACCGAGTATGGCATAACGGGCTGGAAAGAAGGCGATGCGGTTAATGGCATTATCGAATGCTTTGCAAAATGGCGTGAATCTTTTGGCGGCGGTGATATTGAAGAACAGCAGGTTTTAAGCTCAATCAAGGATTTTTTAGACCGCTTTGGTGATTCACGATTTAGCAATGTGAGCGAAGATGACCCAAAACTCAAAATAAACGACCGAGCCGGTTATTGGCTGAATGAAAACGATGGACGGGTTTATTTGTTCAATGATGCTGGCATGAAAGAAGCATTAGATAAAAACGGCCTAAAACGTGGACTGGAAGTGCTTAAAAAGCATAATTGGTTAATGCTGGCTAATGATGGGCGCAGCAAAAAACAGCAGCGTGTACACGGCAAAAAAACAGACCGCTTTTACTTTATCAGAACTCCAGAGGCAGACTAAATGAAAGCTTTGGAAATGCTACGAGCCAGAAAAAACAGTTCTGTAACCACTGTAACCGCTGAAAAAACCGCAGTGGTTACAGCGCAACCCTTGATAACTGAGGCTGTAACCAGTGTAACCGTTGTAACCAATGATTGCTATAAAGGCGAAAGTAAAATCTGTAATGACTGCTTTTTCTTAAGACTGCATGAGTTGAATCCTTATACAGAACATGGCTACTGCAAAAAAGGACATTCATTGCCATTGATTAGCCAATCTTATTGTGCAAGTTATCAACGACTTGAACCGTTTTAATTCATCGGAGGCAAAAAACCAATATTGCACTAAAAAACGCGGTAGTCGTGAAGATTGAGAGCCTAAACGCCTACCGCTAACCCCCTTCAACAAACGAGGCTAAACATATTTTACCAGTGTTTAGCCTCAATAATTTACGAGGATTAAACATCATGCACAGGCAACCAAACAATGGCTTGAGCCTTATCTATTTGCGGTTATTTTTGGGAATAGCGGCATTGCTAACCGAGCTTTACTTCAATATCCAGTTTTTAAGTCAAGGTGTATCAGGCGTGGCATTTGGCGCAGCCATATCTTTTGCAGTCATTAGCGATGTGGTGAAAATTTTGTTTGCAGGCGATGTGACCTTCTATCGGGCAATCGGTAAACCTGACAGTGCGTTATTTTCTTTCTGCATTGTGGCCGTGTTGGTCAGTCTTTCAATACTGGCCAGTCTATGGTTTTTAACCGCCAACCCGCTAAAAAATGACGTGGCGCTAACCAATGCCAATGCACGAATCGAACAATTACAAAAGTCAGTCGAAGCCAAAAAAACACAGATCGCCGCATGTCCTAGTGGCTATATTTCTAAATGTGTCACCCCGCAAACGGCACAACTAACAGCACTGGAAAAAGAATTAGGCGCAGCCATGAAACAACAGGCCGCTTTTAATGATTCAGCAGCCAATCAAAAGTTCTGGCAGATGATGGGCGAAACGACCGGAAGTAAACCCGAAAATTTACAGCTTGGTTTATCACTTTTGCGATCTGTAATCCTGGAATTGCTGGGCGTGATTTTATGCGGTCAATTCTTTGGTAATAATCGTTTAAGACAGTATGTCATACCACTTGAAAACCAAACTATCACGCCCCCGTTAAACGCCACCGATAACGACAGCAACAAGGCAGAACTGGAACAACTGAAAGCCGAAAATGCCAAACTGTTAGAACAGCTAAAAGCACAGGACGATGCAAAAAAGGATTAAGCGCATTATCTGCTAATGGCGTGGAAAGGGATTTTCACCCCGATAATGCGGTACAGGTTCAGGAACTGACGCCCCCGTCAGACGCCTCCGTCATAAATGAGGTAAAAACGGATGCAAAAGACGCCCCCGTCTTGACGCACCCGTCTGAAAACACCGTTAAAACCATGTCTGACAAAGCTTTGAATGGTATCGAACAGCCAGAAGCACAGACACCCCCGTCTGCTGCTACGGTCTTGGTAAAACAGGCAGGTTTTGGGATGCTGATTTGTGAACATTGCCAGAAAGAAGTGCAACGGAAAACATACAATCAGCGGTTTTGCTGTGATGAATGCCGGACAACCTTTCACGGTTTTGGATTTAAAAAAGCAGGTGCAAAAAAACGCAAGAACAAAATTGCTAAAAAATAACCAAAGCAAGCCCACTGTAACAGGTGGGCTTTTTTATGTCTGCTGTTATAAAATGGGATTAACCATATCAGAAGAAAAATCGCGCATTTGCAACCAACTGAAACCTAAAATAAAGCAACGATAGATTTTAGAGAAAATCTTTTTAGCGTTAGACTTGACAATCTTAAAAAAGCATTTTTCTTCAAAAAATAGGGGTAGCATTAATCAAAAGGGGGTATATTTGGGGGTATAACTTTATTTGTTATTATTTAATCTTAAGTAGTTAAACAAAAGTTACATGGTATAAAATTTAGAATTTTTTGAGCATTCACAATGCCACGATTAAAATTTGTAC
>CAIQWF010000025.1 GCA_903875455.1 uncultured Pseudomonadota bacterium | reverse complement strand
GTGTTCCCGGTCCTAAAGCTATCTGGGAGGGATTGGAGAAAATTCGCCATTATGCGGTTGGGATTGAAGTCGGGAGGGCGGTTTATGCGCCTTGATGTGAGATGTGGGTAATCGTGTGGGCTTTAGAGTCATTTCCTATTATTTTGGTGATGATGTATTCAAAAAGCGATAGAGAAAATATTTTGGATAAAGAACTCAAAAAAATTATTCAGGAAGAAATAAGCAAGTAGCCCGACCTTACATTTTGTAACATCTTTAATCAGTAATGAATCAAAACACCAACCGCATTGTTTTAGGAATTGAATATGACGGCAGCCAGTTTGCCGGCTGGCAATGGCAAACCGGCAAACGCACCATTCAAAGTGTGCTGGAGCAGGCATTATCAAAAGTCGCCAATCAACCAATAACCGTGATTTGCGCCGGACGCACTGATGCCGGTGTCCATGCTTTTGAGCAGGTGGTGCATTTTGATACCGAAGTACAGCGGGATTTACACGCCTGGATGATGGGCGGCAATCGCAACTTGCCTGATGATGTGCGGATTATCTGGGCAAAACCGGCACTCGACGATTTTCACGCCCGTTACAGTGCCATTGCCCGGTTTTATCGCTATATCATTTTGAACCGACCGATGAAATCGGCGTTATTGCGGGAGCAGGCCACCTGGTACTCCTATCCTTTGAATGCTGAAAAAATGCACCTCGCCGCACAAACATTGGTTGGCAATCATGATTTTTCTTCATTTCGCGCCCAAGGTTGCCAGTCAAAAAGTCCGCAACGGTTTATGTATTTTGTCGATGTCCAACGCCAAGGCCAGCAAGTGATTATTGACATTTCCGCCAACGCCTTTTTACATCACATGGTGCGCAATATCGCCGGCGTATTGATGGAAATTGGCGCCGGTAAAAAGCCGGTGGAATGGACGCAAGATTTGCTGGAAATTAAAGACCGCAGCCAAGGCGGAGTCACTGCGCCGCCGTTTGGCCTGCATCTGGCCGGAGTTTATTATCCTGAGCATTACGGCATTGATAAACACCCGATTTTTGACAAATTGCCGGTTGATGCAAAACGCTTTGACTGACGGTTTTTCAGACCAGATTCTTATCTATGACTAATGCACTCTAAATTGATTGCCGTTCATGGTGCGTTAGGCTAATAAAAGCTTTTTGAATTGTTGCGATAAGCAAGTTTTATTCAAGCGCTTTAGCATTTCCGGTAAAATTGTCATACCCACTCAATAAACTGACAAGCAAGCCCAATCCCATCTAAGTCAGTCAGCATTATTCCATCTATGTATATGCAAAATCCCACAAAGAAGCCGCCATTCTCGCAAGCGCAAACTCTTTTCCCCGTTGTTTTAGGATCATTAGGCGTGGTTTTTGGCGATATCGGCACCAGCCCACTTTATGCCATCAGGGAAATTTTTCACGGTTCACACCCCATTCCCGTCACCGAAGACAACGTGTTCGGCATTTTGTCGCTAATTTTCTGGCTGCTGAATCTGGTGATTTCCTACAAATATATCTCGCTGATTATGCGGGCCAATAATGATGGCGAAGGCGGGATCATGGCATTGCTGGCTTTAGCGTTGCGAGCCTCGGTAGGTACAATGTCACGTCGGCTGATGATAGGACTGGGCTTGTTTGGCACGGCATTGTTTTATGGTGACGGCATTATCACCCCCGCCATTTCAATCCTGAGTGCGGTAGAAGGCTTAAAAGTCATCCCCGATGAATACGAACAATACCTTCCTCTGAAAAACCTAGTCGTGCCGCTATCGGTTATCATCCTCATCAAACTGTTTTCCATCCAGCACAAAGGCACCAAAAAAGTCGGTTTCATGTTCGGGCCGATTATGAGCCTGTGGTTTTTGTCTCTGGCAGTCTTGGGCATTATCAATATCGCTAAAAACCCAAGCATTTTATATGCGTTAAACCCGCTGTATGCCTGGCATTTTTTAACTGCCCATTTTGCCGCGACTTTTTTGGCATTAGGCGCGGTCGCTTTGGTACTGACCGGAGCGGAAGCTTTGTATGCTGATATGGGGCATTTTGGCAGGCATCCGATTCAGGTGGCATGGTTTAGTCTGGTGATGCCGGCATTAACACTCAATTATTTTGGCCAGGGCGCATTAATTCTGCATAACCCTGCCGCCGTCACCAATCCCTTTTATCTGCTGGCTCCGCACTGGGCCTTATATCCGCTGGTGCTGCTGGCCACCTGTGCCACGGTGATTGCTTCGCAGGCGATTATCTCCGGGGCGTTCTCCATGACTCACCAAGCCATTCAAATGGGCTATTTACCCAGATTGCGCTGTCTTTATACCTCCGGCAATGAAGGACAGATTTATATTCCTGTGGTGAACTGGGGCTTGATGATTGCCATTTTGGTGCTGGTTGTCATACTACACTCCAGTAGTCGTCTGGCTTCTGCTTATGGTATTGCCGTACTTGGCACCATGCTGATTACAACGATATTGGCGTTGTTCGTGATTCATTATCGCTGGCGGATAAGCTGGCACAAAGGCATTGCGGTGATGGTGTTTTTCTTCGTCATAGACAACACCCTGTTAATGGCGAATTTCGAGAAAATCTCCAAAGGCGGCTGGTTCCCGATTTTATTTGCCGCCCTTATTTTCTCGGTGATGTGGACCTGGAAAACCGGCCAACAAAATCTGCATCAAAAAATCAAACGCTATTGTTCTCTTGAAGAGTTTGCCCACAAAATGACAACCGGAAAAGCCATTGTCATTGACAACCAGTCAATCATGCCGGAGCGGATTGAAGGCACCGCCGTGTTTCTGACTTCAAGCTTTAACGCCGGCATTCCTCAGGCTTTGGTAAACAATCTCAAACACAATAAAGTTTTACATGAGCGGGTGATTTTTTTAACCGGCCGGGTTGAAGATGTGCCGTTTATCCAGGATGAATTGAAACGGATCGAAATCACACCGCTGTCGGAAAACTGCTATCAAATCGTAATTTCTTACGGTTTTCAACAGCATCCCGATATAAAACGGCTGCTGGATGTGGCAGAAAAATATCTGGATTTTGACTACAACGTCAACGAGACTTCATTTTTCTTAAGCAAAGAAACCTTGCTGACCAAAGATTTAGGCATGAGCAGTTGGCAGGCACAGATTTTTACCTTTTTATTTCGCAACGCCAGTAATCCGGTAGCATTTTTTAATATTCCGCCACAACGGGTGATTGAGGTCGGCGAACAGATTAGCGTTTAGCCTGGTTGCGATTAAATTGTAATCAAACCATCCCGTCTCAAACTAAGCCTCCCGGCTATCGCTTTGTTAAGTCAGCATTCATAACAACTTGTCATCATTATCTGCGTTTAGGCTAAGACCAGCTTGTTGGTGGTTATTAAAAGCCCGGCTTAGCCAAGACCTGAGCGTTTTTTAAAACCGTTCAGGTCTTTCATCCCTTGAAATCATTTTTTCTATACCTATATTTTTGAGGCAATCTCAGAACGCACAAACTGAAAATCTTATCGTCAGAAAAATCAGGACATAAAAAAACTGTTGCAAACAGCGCGAAAACTAAACAACTGTGGAGAAATCATGTTTCCTAAATATAAAGCTTATTTGAGCATTTTGGCATTAGCACTCAGCTTTTCTGTACACGCCGCCTTGCCTGCCAATGATGCCAGCGGCAAACCTTTAACGTCGCTGTCGCCAATGCTGAAGAAAGTCAATTCGGCAGTGGTGAACATTTCTACTTTTTCAACCCAGGAGGTTTACAACCCCTTGTTGAACGACCCGTTTTTCAGGCACTTTTTCCAGATTCCAGACCAAATGCCGCAACAGCCCAAGCAGCAGCGGCAACAGCAAAGCGCCGGCTCCGGGGTGATCGTTGATAAAGATAAGGGCGTAGTCATCACCAATTATCATGTGATTAAAGGTGCTGACGAAGTGCATGTCGGTTTAATTGACGGGCGTGATTTTCCTGCGAAAGTGGTTGGTTTCGATTCAGAACTGGATATTGCGGTTTTGAAAATTCCGGCAACTAATCTGAACGAAATTGATTTCTCCGACTCAAGCCAGTTGGAAGTAGGGGATTTTGTGGTGGCAATCGGCAACCCGTTTGGCTTGGGCCAAACCGTGACCACCGGGATTGTCAGTGCCTTGGGTCGTACCGGCCTGGGAATTGAAGGCTATGAAAACTTCATCCAAACCGATGCTTCCATCAATCCGGGCAATTCCGGCGGCGCACTGGTTAATCTGACCGGCAAACTGGTGGGAATTAACACCGCCATCATCGGTCCTACCGGGGGCAATATCGGTATCGGCTTTGCGATTCCGGTAAACATGATTAAAGGCAGCATGGCGCAAATTCTCGATCATGGCGAAGTAAGACGCGGCCAAATCGGGGTGAATATTCAGGATGTAACTCCGGCACTAAAACAGGCGTTTAATTTGAAAAACGGCCAGCAAGGTGCGTTAGTCGCCGGTGTGGTTGACGGCGCACCGGCGAAAAAAGCCGGGATTAAAGCAGGAGACCTGATTATTGCTGTCGATGATGTGCCGACCACTTCTGCCGGACAGTTACGCACTCAAATTGGCATGAAAGCGATTGGCGACAATATTAAAGTCACGGTGCTGCGTGAAGATGAGAAAAAGCAGTTTAACGTTGAAATCGAAAAACCACGTCAGGCGGCGGCATTAGCTACAAAGCACAAACTGCTGGAAGGCGTGCAGTTTGAAAATAACGGCGATGGCGAAGGTGTGGTAATTACCAAGCTGGTGCCAAATTCTGCCGCAGCTTTCAGTGGTTTGCGTCCGGGGGACATTATCATTGGCGCCAACAGAATACAGGTTGATAATCTGCGCGACTTAAACGCCGCTTTAGGACGTTCTAACAAGGAAATGCTGTTGCAGATTAACCGCAACGGCAGAATATTCTACATAGCCATCCGCTAACCCTTGACTTAAGACTGGCAGTCCTTAAAAACTGCCAGTCTTGGCCTGAATCAGTCTTTAATCCCTTCAGCCTCAATCATCGATTTTCACCTTATCACCTTTCATTGAAACATATTTGGGCTGCGCAACTGTTGGCCTTTATCAAAGAAAAGCATGAGCTAAACACTTTGCGAAAGTAACGGTTTTGTCATAAAACCGTCATATTTTTCGCTAAAAACAAGAGCTGTCGCCAAAGAACAAAGAATTTTTCTCTGTAGCACGAATACTGTTATCGTAGATTTCAAGTTCTGCTAAAATACGCGGCTTTTTAGGATCATCACTTTAAAGTTGACGCTTAAAAAAGTTTTGTTAAATATTTTATCGTTAAGGAGTTCCCCCTGCTAATGAATAAGTCTATTAAAGTGGAAGATTACTATGATCAGGCAACCTTTAGCCGTATTAAGGCTTTAGCTGATACCAAAGAAACCCCGTTTGTAGTGATTGATACTGCAACTGTTGACCATAATTACGATGAGCTAACGCGGAACTTCCCTTTTGCCAGCATTTATTACGCGGTAAAAGCTAATCCGGCGCCTGAAATTCTCAGCTTGTTAGCTAATAAAGGTTCAAATTTTGATATTGCTTCAATTTACGAACTCGACAAAGTATTAAAGCTGGGGGTTTCCGCAGATCGTTGCAGTTACGGCAACACCATTAAAAAAAGCAAAGACATCCGCTATTTTTATGAAAAAGGCGTGCGGATGTTTGCTACCGACTCTGAAGCGGATTTACGCAATATCGCCAAAGCGGCCCCCGGCTCAAAAATTTATGTGCGAATTTTGACTGAAGGCTCTTACACCGCTGACTGGCCGTTATCACGCAAATTTGGTTGCCAAAACGATATGGCGATGGACTTGTTGATTCTGGCCCGCGATTTAGGACTGACTCCTTACGGTCTTTCTTTTCACGTCGGCTCACAACAACGCGATATTGATAGCTGGGACGGCGCAATCGGTAAAGTTAAGGTGATTTTTGAGCGTCTGAAAGAAGAAGACAATATCGAACTGAAAATGATTAATTTAGGCGGCGGTTTTCCGGCCAACTACATTACCAAAACCAATGATTTGGAAACTTACGCACAGGAAATTACCCGTTTTATTCAGGAAGATTTTGGTGATGATTTCCCGGAAATTATTCTGGAACCCGGTCGCTCATTAATTTCCAATGCCGGGATTCTGGTCAGCGAAGTAGTGCTGATTTCCCGTAAAGCCCGCACTTCTTTACATCGCTGGGTATATACCGATGTGGGCAAGTTTTCCGGTTTAATTGAAACTCTGGACGAGTCGATTAAATATCCGATTTATGTTGAAAAAACCGGTGAGCTGGAAGAAGTGGTGATTGCCGGCCCGACCTGTGACAGCGCTGATATTATGTACGAAGACTACAAATACGGTCTGCCGCTAAACCTGGCTATCGGTGACAGGCTGTACTGGTTTTCTACCGGTGCCTACACCACCACTTACAGCGCGGTGGAATTCAACGGTTTCCCGCCTTTAAAAGACTATTACGTTTAACCTTTACTCCTTCAGGCTGCCTAATCTTTGGCAGTCTGAACCGGATTTGGATTTCCCTCTAGCGTTATTCTAAATTCACGTCTTATACTTTCCCTGCTCGTAATTTCTCCATCCTCTAATAACAACTAAAAGAGTCTTTTAATTATGGAATTTTCAGGAAAAATCTTGATTATCGGCTGCGGTTTTGTATCGCGCTGCACCCTTCCGCTGATTTTAAAGCACATTAAAATCCCGGCGAATCAAATCACCGTTCTGGATATGGCTGATCATAGCCACGCGATTAAGGAAGCAATCGAAAAAGGTGTTAATTATCGGATTGTGAAAATAGTTCAGGAAAATATGCAGGCGACTCTGGCTGAGTTTGTTGCAAAAGGCGATTTTGTGGTTGATTTGGCCTGCAATATCGATTGCTGTGAAATTCTGCAATGGTGTCACGACCATGAAGTGATGTATCTGAATACTTCGGTGCAATTATGGGATCCTTACACCACTGCCGAAAATGATCCTTTAACCGCCAAAACTTTGTATGCGCGGCACATGAAAGTCAGAGCCATGATGGCGCAATGGCAGAATAAACTCGGCACAACTGCGGTGCTGGATCATGGCGCGAATCCGGGATTGGCTTCGCATTTCACTAAAGCCGGCCTGAAAGATATTGCGAATAAAATTATTGCCGAAAAACCAAACGATGAACGGGCTCCACTCTTAAAACAGGCCTTAGCTGAAAAAAACTTTGCCAAACTGGCGCAATTGTCAGGCGTTAAAGTCATTCACGTCAGCGAACGCGATTCGCAAATTACCAACCAACCTAAAAAAGTGAATGAGTTTGTCAATACCTGGAGTATTCAAGGCTTGTATGAAGAAGGCACTGCTCCGGTAGAAATGGGTTGGGGAACACATGAAAAACAGTTGCCTGAAAATACCCATCACCATCAAATCGGCCCGAAAAACCAGATTTGTCTGGCACAAATGGGAATTAAAACCTGGGTCAGATCCTGGGTTCCGTGTGGAGAAATTACCGGCCTGGTGATTAGGCATGGCGAATCATTTACTATTTCCGAGCGGCTGACGGTTTGGGAACAGGATAAACCGGTGTATAGACCGACAGTTCACTATGCTTATTGCTTGTGTGACAGTGCTATCAACTCTTTGCACGAACTGGAAATGCGCCAGTTTAATCTGCAACCTGCGCAACGCATTATGACCGATGAAATTATTGCCGGTCGCAATGAGTTTGGAGCTTTGTTGATGGGACACGATTTTAAAGCCTGGTGGGTGGGCAGCATTCTGGCGATTGATGAAGCGCGGGAACGGGTTCCGCATCAAAATGCCAGCACCGTACAAGTGGCGTGTTCTGTTGTAGCGGCCATTATATGGGCGATGAAAAATCCCAATCAGGGCGTGTGTTTGCCGGATGATTTGCCAGAAGATGAAATTCTTGAATTTGCCAAACCTTATCTGGGGCAGTTTGTTTCACAACCTGTGGACTGGACACCGCTGCAAAATCGGGTGGATTTTTATGAGCGATATAGAACCACCAAACCAATTTTGGAAGATGAGTGGCAATTTAATTCCTTTCTGGTTTCATAACCAATATGACAGTTATTGCGATTGTGGGCGGCGGCCCGGCGGGATTAATGGCTGCGGAAGTTTTAAGCCAGGCCGGTTTAAAAGTTGCTCTTTACGATACCATGCCCTCAGTCGGTCGCAAGTTTTTACTGGCGGGCATTGGCGGCTTGAATTTAACTCATGCTGAACCGTTTGGGGATTTTGTTTCGCGTTACGGCTCACGACAAACAGAAATCGAACTGTTATTGAATCAGTTTACTCCACAAATGTTGCGCAACTGGGCGGCTGATTTAGGGATTGAAACCTTTGTCGGCTCATCACAACGAGTATTTCCATTGGAGATGAAAGCAGCGCCGTTATTGCGCTCATGGTTACGGCGGCTGCGTGCTGCCGGTCTGGTTTTCCACACTCGCCACCGCTGGTGTGGCTGGGATGAAAATCAAGCTTTGCGGTTTATAACACCTGACGGCGAAAAAACAGTTCATGCTGATGCGGTGATTTTAGCGTTAGGCGGCGGCAGTTGGGCAAAACTGGGTTCGGATGGAAAATGGCTGCCATTATTAGCGGAAAAAGGCGTTACTATCGCCCCGTTACAGCCTGCCAATTGCGGCTTTGACGTAGTCTGGACTGATTATTTTCGCACTCGTTTTACCGCGCAGCCGTTAAAATCTATCGTTTTATCATTCACCGATGCCAACGGAAAAAAATATCAAAAGCCCGGCGAATTAATGCTCGCCGCAACAGGCATGGAAGGCAGCCTGATTTATGCTTTTTCCGCTCCACTGCGCGACACCATTAATGCCAATGGTTCGGTGACTATTTATCTTGATTTAGCTCCTGATAGAGATTTAGCTCGACTGATTAAAGAACTTTCAAAACCGCGCGGCTCGAAATCGATGGCAAATCATTTGCGCAGTCGGGTTGGCATTGATGGGGCGAAAGCCGGTTTATTGCGGGAGTTTTTATCAGCCGCAGAATTTGCTAATCCAGAACAGCTGGCAGGCGCAATTAAAGCCGTGCCGATAACATTAATTGCCCCTCGCCCCATAGATGAAGCGATTAGTACCGCCGGAGGCGTTTGTTTTGAATCGCTGGATGCACGATTAATGCTGAAAACCATGCCGGGGGTATTTTGTGCCGGGGAAATGCTAGACTGGGAAGCGCCAACCGGCGGCTATTTACTCACGGCCTGCTTTGCCAGCGGAAAAGCAGCAGGACTGGGAGCACTGGCGTGGTTGCGTGACCATTAGCGAATTTGTTTGCTATTTTATCGGGTTATTGATAAATTTTAAGTTGTTAAAACAACAAACTTAAAGCTATCTATAACAGCCAGTTTTTGGGATTGCCAGTAGCTTTTGCAACAAAAACTAACGCTCTGGGATGATGCCGTGCGCCACACCATTAAAGCGATCAAACCTGACTCTGATAATTACAGCATTAAAATAACTTATAGTGATAACGTTATTATTACCGCTTCTTTTAAAGATCTCATCGAAAAAGGTTTAATGATTTTGCTAAAAAATCCCGAAAATTTTAAGCAGGTTCAAATAGGCAAAAAAGGCCGCTCAATTATCTGGCAGGCATACGAGATTGATTTTTGTGCCGATTGTTTGCGAGCAAAATTTTCTTAGCCGGAAACCGCCGGTAAATTGCGGCAAGACAAATTCAGCTTAACTGAATGCCAAAGCCTTCCCTATCCCTCCCTTCCTGCAAATACTGCATTTCGCCTTTCCTTTGAGCTGCAAAACACTGATTCTCATCGATTGCCAATAAGAAACTGTCTGTGTCTGTAAAGTTGTGATTCTGCCAGCGACTTGAAAAAAACAAAACCTACCCCCATTTTCAGCGCAACTACTTTATTTTTAACACAGGAAAACCACACGATGACTGTTGAAGCAAAAAAAGAAACCTTAGGATTTGAAACCGAAGTCAAACATTTATTGCATTTGATGATTCACTCTTTATACAGCAATAAAGAAGTGTTTTTGCGTGAGCTGATTTCCAACGCTTCGGATGCGGCGGATAAACTGCGTTTTGAAGCGTTATCAAATGGCAACTTGTATGAACATAACAGCGATTTGAAAATCCGTCTGGAATTCAACAAAGAAGCCCGCACCATCAGCGTGATTGATAACGGCATCGGCATGACCCGTGAAGAAGTGCAGGAACATATCGGCACCATCGCCAAATCCGGTACCAAACAGTTTTTTGAATCCTTGACCGGCAATCAGGCTAAAGACAGCGAATTAATCGGCCAGTTCGGGGTCGGTTTTTATTCTGCGTTTATCGTTGCCGATAAAGTCACTTTGACCACCCGCAAAGCCGGCTTAAACAGCGAACAAGGGGTACGTTGGGAATCTGCGGGCGAAGGCGAATACACTTTGGAATCAGTGGAAAAAGCCACACGCGGCACCGAAATTGTGCTGCATTTAAAAGCGGACGAAGATGAATTTTTAGACGAATGGAGACTCCGTTCCATCGTGAAAAAATTCTCTGACCACATCTCTTTGCCGATTGTGATGGACAAAACCATTCCAGAGCAAAAAGACGAGGAAGGCAATGTCACCGAGCCTGCCCGTGTTGAAGAAGAAACCATTAACAGTGCCTCCGCATTGTGGGCAAAGTCCAAAGAAGAGATTTCTGAAGAATCGTATAACGAATTTTACAAACACGTTTCCCACGATTATCAAGACCCGCTCATCCATACTCACAGCAAAGTCGAAGGTACCAACGAATACACCCTGTTGTTATACGTTCCTGCGCGGGCACCGTTTGATATGTGGGACAGAGATGCCAAACACGGCGTGAAACTGTATGTGCGCAAAGTGTTTATCACCGATGATGCTGAACAACTGATGCCGCGTTATCTGCGTTTTATTCGCGGCGTGATTGATGCCGATGCCTTGCCATTGAACGTATCGCGGGAAATTCTGCAACAAAGCAAACAAATCAGCGCAATTAAAGCCGGTGCGGTGAAAAAAGTCCTGTCATTGCTGGAATCAATGGCGGAAGCCGAAGACGGCAGCAAATATTCAACTTTCTGGTCAATTTTCGGCAATGTCCTGAAAGAGGGCGTGATTGAAGATCACAAAAACAAAGAACGGATTGCGAAACTCCTGCGTTTTTCATCCACTCACAGCGACGCGCAAGCACAAAATGTGTCGCTGGAAATGTATATCAGCCGGATGAAAGAAGGCCAGGAAAAAATTTATTATTTGACTGCCGACAGTTTTGCCGCTGCGAAAAACAGCCCGCATCTGGAAATTTTCCGCAAAAAAGGCATCGAAGTGTTATTGCTGTCTGACCGCGTGGATGAATGGATGTTATCCAGCCTGACTGAATTCGACGGTAAGCATCTGCAATCGGTGGCAAAAGGTGAGCTGGATTTAGACAAACTTGACTCTGAGGAAGAGAAAAAAGAGCTGGAAGAAGCGAATAAAGACTTCGAATCTGTGTTGAAACAGGTTAAGGAAGTGTTGGGTGAAAAAGTCAGCGAAGTGCGTTTGAGCCATCGTTTAACTGATTCCCCGGCCTGTCTGGTCACCGATGTTTATGACATGAGCCTGAACATGCAACGGATTATGAAAGAAGCAGGACAGGATTTCAGCATGTTCGGCGGCGGTTCAAAACCGATTTTTGAAATCAATCCGACCCATCCGTTAGTCACTAAAATCAAGGAAGAACAGGATGATGCGCGTTTTGCCGACATCACCAACATTCTGTTTGACCAGGCGATTTTAAGTGAAGGCGGCCAACTCGATGATCCAGCCGCATTCGTGCATAAATTAAACGGCTTGTTGCAAAGTCTGTTGCGTTAAGCTAAGGGGTAAAAGAAAAAGGCCGGCTTTAAATCCGGTCTTTTTTTTGCCTGTCGAAATTTTGGCGATTAAATTTATCACCGGAATCTGAGAGTGTTGTATCATTTAAAGCGAATTTGCACGTTAAATAAGCACTCATGCGGGAATCCATTATGAAAAAAACAGTTCACCTATTTCTAATCATGGTGATGATGACTATGCTGGGACTAAGCCAGATTGCTGAGGCCCGAAAAGGAGATACTTCCTCTTCAAGCTCCAAAAGCAGTTCATCATCCAGCTCGTCGTCGCGTTCCAGCTCTTCTTACAAATCAAGCTCCTATTCAAAATCCTCAAGCAGCTCATACAGTTCAAGCTCTTCAAAAAGCAGCTCTTCGCTTGCTAATGCCGCCAAAAGCAATCAGGCAAAAAGTGCCTGGCAAAACTATTTAAAGAAAAATGACGCCGCTGTATCCTCACGTACAGAACAGCATTCAACACCTTCAGCTCAGAACAATTCAGCCAATCTGGAAAAACAGCTGTCTGATCTGCGCTATCAACTCAAAACCGAAAAAAACCGCAACAGATCGAATAGCTTATCCCAACGCTTAACTTCAATAGAGCAGCAGATTGCCGAAAGCAGAAGGCAGCAGCAAATGATTTCAGCAGCTCAAACCGCAGTGCAGGTGATGACCAACAAATCATCCCAACCGATGATTAACAATTTTCCACGCAGCGCCTCCACCCTTCCGGCTGCGGCAACCGCTCCTGTGGCTGCAAATACAGCTCAACCCGCCCAACCCAGCAGCAGCGGTGGTATCTCATGGGGGCTGATATTTTTGATTATAATCGGCGTAGTGATTGTGATACTCTGGCGCAGAAGCGGCAGCGGCCCTGTTACCCATTACAGACTTTAGGATGTGAATTATGAAATTTTTTTCTTATCTTGGCGGTTTGTTCAATAAAAAACATGCGGGTGATGCTGCAACGCAAGATGCCAATCTGCCATTAAAAATCAACTTTAAAAGCACGGTGACTTTTGAAGTGAATCCTTTTATGTCGGCAATCACTTGCGGCACCCTGCTGAATGTTCCAGTCGATAATTTGAAAATGTTGCGGGTCAGCGCCATTTCCAGCATTAAAATAGTCGGCATGGAAGATAAAAAAATTCACCGGTTTTATTTTGACAGCGGCAACAGCCAAAAAAGACTGTTTTTGCAAACCCTGTCCAATGCCAATAATCCCCAGGCGATAGAGGAAATTTTATTCTGCTCCAGCCTTACCGAGTTTGCCGAAACCGAGGATGATATCGCGTTCTTCTCAGGCGAAAATAATTCCGGGCTAGGAGCGCAAAGTTATAGTTTTTCCCGTACGGATTTGTCTGATTTTCTCCCCGAAGCAGAATTAAACAAACGCCTGGGCACCGATTGCGAAGGTCTGGAATATACCCGAATTGACGCAGATGAGATCGATTTTATGCCGGCAATTACCGGTACCGAAACCCGCATTTTCGATGCTTACGGCACAACGGGCGAAAGCGTCGACATTATGAACTTTATGCCGCACAGCCGCTTGTTAGCCGACGGCATGTCCGAGGAAATTTTTACCGTCGCTTTTTGGCTGACAACCTCCAAAGATGGAAAAGACATTGCCAGAGCAGATCAATTGCCGCTGGCAGAATATATTTTTGCCATCAAATTAGAACACAGCAATATTAAAGTCATTTAATTAACCAGGAGATAAATTATGGGTACATTTTCATTGTTAGGCAGATTGTTTGGTGCACAAGTCAATAATGCCGGCGATAGTTTAGTCAGTGCGTTAGTCGCTTTTGACCCTGAAACGGCTACGGAAGTGGACAGAGATGCTTTAGTAGAAAAAATACGCACTGTCGCGGAAAAATTTGCCGCAGCAAAACAGGATTATGACAAAGAACAAAATGATGTGGTGGTAAAACAGGGGCAAATTAATCAATATTTAGCGACTTTGGACGTGATGGTTGGCCAATTGGAAAGACAGGAGATTAGCCAATCTGTATTTGATGATTTTTGTGCCGGTATCGAAGATGCCCAAACGCAGTTGGTGCAGGAAGAAGAGGAAGCCGCTGAAGCCAAAGCGGTTAAAGATGAACTGGAAGAAATTTTAAAAGTGTTGACTCAGCAAATGAATGATTTTGATCGAGTGACTTCCAAAGCCTTACGCGATGTAAAACTGGCTGAAAGTCAAAAGGAAAAGGAACAATTAAAAGCGGAACGGCAGGCAGAGTTGTCCAATTTGAAAAAAGGTTTAGGTGCTGAATCTACCGCCGTCAGAAAATTGCAGGAAATTGCGCAGAAAGCCAAAGTTGAAGCGGAAGCTGCTAAAACTGTTCGTGAAATTGCCCAAAAACCAGTCTCTCAAGAAGAAAAAATGGCCGCGATTATGGCGCAGACCCAACAGTCTACTACACCGACTATGACTGCCGCAGAGCGTGTCGCTGCTCTGAAAGCCAAAGCTAAAGCATAAAAACTCAAATCTTACAGGAGTATAAACCGATGTGTTTTGTACTCCTGTCCTGAGAAAACTTCCCTGATCTTCTGTATTTCAAAGCTGATTTTAAGGAGAGCCGTCATGTCCCATTATGGTTCTGTTTGGGTGAAACTGAATAATCCCGAAACTGATTTGCCATTGCTGAAAGAGAAATACAACGCTCAAGCAACCTTGCCAACAGGTTTAAACTTTGCCTGTGCCATAAAGAACGAATCTGACGGTGAGACACCCGAAGGCAGGATGGCAGAATTGTCGCAGCGTTTTGGCGAGGCGATTTTTATGTGTGTGCAAACTACGGTAGATTTTTTTATTTACTCGCATTGGCGTGATGGCGAACAGGTCAGGCAGATTCAGTATTGTGCCGATGAAGGCTGGTATGATCTCAGCGGCGAAAAAGAAGCCTGGGAACTGCGGATGTTTGATGAAGCCGAAAAACAGCGGCAATTGAGTTATCTGGACTTGGAACGCCTGGCTAAAAATCCAGATTCCAGTGAATATAGCAATGCGCAACGCTTGGCAGCCGAAATCGAAGCAATCTGGGCAGGCCGGAAATTGCTGGAAGAAAGTTTTTATCCTATGGCAACAGCCAGCGAAATTTACGACATTGTGATGCAGGAATATGGTTTGGCAAATCCTTAAGCCTGAAATAATCTTTTGCGGGAATGAATCTGGCTTTGTATCTCTCAATTTAGAAAAAACTTTATGAAAAAATTAAACACTTTAATGACTTTTGCTTTAGCTCTTTTTATCACAGGTTGCGCGACAACCGGCAACAACTCCGCCGCCACAACCACTGAGACCGGCAGCTTCATTAGCCAATATCCAACCCGTGACCGCGTCGAGTATGTTTTAAACTGTGTGGCAAAACACGGCGGTTTGAACTACGTCAATCAATATTCCTGCGGCTGCAAAATTGACAAAATCGCCGAAAAGCTCAGCTTCAAGGAATATGAAGATGCGATAACTTTCGGCTTTATGGGCAAAACCGCCGGTGAAGCAGGCGGGGCATTTCGTGATCCTGAGCAGGCGAAAAAACTGAAAAAACGCATTAAAGAAGCGGAAGAATATGCTGAAAACAGTTGTTTTGTGAAATAAATCCCTTATCTTTTAAACCTGTCAGGCTTTAAAAACTGACAGGTCTATGCCTCTGGATTTCTTTGAAGAGCGGCATAATATTTGCTGAGCAGCAAGATATAAATATCACTTTCTTTATCGCCGATGTTCAAGTCTTTATTTCAGCGCTCCAAACACACCGCAGAATTTAAACATTCCACGCTTGATTCTGAAGTTTTGGAAAAACGCTATCAGGAACTGGTGGTGAAACATCATCTTCACAATGATTTGGCACAAGTTGAAGTGCTAGGACATTTGCAGCAATTGCTAAACCAGATGGAAAATCAGTCGCCGCTGCGAAAATTACGGCTCCCCAACATCAGGCGCAAAGCCAATGCTAATGGTGCAAGTCTTTATATTTTTGGCGACGTCGGACGCGGTAAATCCATGTTAATGGAATTTTTCTTTCAGGCCTGTCCGATTAAAAGAAAGCGCCGGGTGCATTTTCACAATTTTATGCTGGAAGTACACGACTTTATTCATCAGTGGCGACAACATCACGACAGCGACCCGTTTGCCGCTTACGCCAAACATATCAGAAAAACCACTTGGCTCTTATGTTTTGATGAGTTCAATGTCACCGATATTGCCGATGCGATGATTTTAACCCGCTTGTTTGAGCATCTGTTTGCCCAAGGGCTGATTTTTGTCGCCACCTCCAATTATCATCCTGATGATTTATATCAAAACGGTTTGCAGCGAGCTCTGTTTTTACCGTTCATCAAACAGTTGAAACAGGCTGCACAGGTGTTGGAACTGGTGGCAAAAGAAGATTATCGGCTGGCACATTTTAAAGCCTTGAATCAAACTTTTTACATTGGCTTAGATAATCAGGCTGACATCTTCTTGCAAAAAACTTTTGCTACCCTCACCAATGATGCAGAAACAGAAGAAACCGTTCTGCATTTACAAGGACGCGAAGTGCCTTTTAAAGCCGCGCATGGCGATATTTTGTACAGTTCATTTGACGAATTATGTCACCGAGCCTTGGGAGCGGCAGATTATATTAAAATTGCCCAAGTTTTTAATACCGTTTTTATTGCCGACATTCCGCAGCTTTCCAGAGAGAACCGCGACCAGGCGCGGCGGTTTGTCACCTTAATTGATGCGTTGTATGAGGAAAAAGTGAAGATCATCTGCACTGCCGCTGTGCCTGCAAATCAGCTATATTTGGAAGATGGCGTCTTTGAATTTAAACGCACCCAGTCGCGACTGATGGAAATGCAGTCGGAAAAATATATTCAAGGCAGAGAGACAAAATCTGCTGTCGCTATCCCTTCTTAAGGATAAACCGTGTTCAAATCACTCAGTCAGTCGCTGTTAATGGGTCTGGGATTGCTCTACTGGGGCGTTGCCGGTCTTGCCGTCACAGTGGTCGGCAGCCTGCTTTATGCTATCTTGCCGAAAAAATATTCTCTGCCCTGCGGACGCTTTATCTTGCAAAAAGCGTTTTTAGTATTCATTACCTATTTTAAAGTCGCCGGCTTACTGGAACTTGATGATAGCGCGTTGCAACAGTTAGCAGATAAGCATGGACCAATGATTATCGCCCCGAATCATATTTCACTGTGGGATGCGGTGTTTATTATTGCCAAAATTCCTGAAACCGTTTGCATTATGAAAGGCGCCATTTTAAGAAACCCGTTTTTGGGCGGCGGGGCTCGGTTGGCTGGTTATATCCCTAATGATTCCACTTCACAAATGTTACTGGCGGCTTCGCACCAGTTAAAAAGAGGCGCAAAACTGTTATTGTTCCCTGAAGGCACTCGTACTAAAACCGATGCTCAATGGTTAAACCCTTTTCAGGGGGCAGTAGGCTTGATAGCCAAACACTCCGCCGCGCCGGTGTTTCCGGTTTTCATTCGCTGCAACAGCCGGTTTTATGAGAAAGATTGGCCGATGTATCGCAAGCCGCCGCAGTTTCCGATTCACATCAGTTTTGAAGTGGGCGAACCGATTACGTTTGCGGCCGGTGATTCTGTGCAGGCATTCACTGAACATTTAGAGCAGCTTTATACGACAGAATTATCCAAACCCCATCCGTTACGCAGAAAAAGTGTTAACTCGGTAAACATTCAGAAATAACTTACTCTGCTATACTAAAAACTAGACTTTTTTATTATTTCGTTTAATTCAAGCATAACAATCGACATGGAAACTCTTGATCTTAATCAACCGCAATTGTATATCAACCGTGAACTGAGCTTGTTGGAGTTTAATGTTCGGGTGCTCGCCCAAGCGAAGAAAGAGGATATTCCATTGCTGGAACGGCTGAATTATTTGTGTATTTCCTGTTCCAATCTGGACGAATTCTTTGAAGTGCGGGTTGCCAGTATTCTGCAAATGGCTAATATTGATCCCGATGCTGCCGGTTCTGATGGACTCACCCCGGCCCAGCAGCTGGAGCAGATTGATGTCAAAGCCCATCAACTGGTGGCAGATCAATACAAGGTTTTGAATGAGTTATTAATCCCGCAACTGGAAAAGGAAAACATTCATTTCGTGCGCCGCGATCATTGGTCTGCCAAGCAGCGCGAATGGCTGGAAGAATATTTTCACGAAGCCTTAATGCCGATTTTGACACCGGTCGGGCTTGACTCGGCTCACCCGTTTCCGCGCATTCTGAATAAAAGTCTGAATTTTATTATTTCCTTGACCGGCAAAGATGCGTTTGGCAGAAACAGTGGCCGGGCTATTTTGCAGGCTCCACGCGCCTTGCCGCGCATCATCCAGTTGCCGCGCGAAGTCAATAAAGATGACGGGCATTATTTCGTGTTCCTGTCCTCAATTATTCATGGTTTTGTGAATGAATTATTTAACGGCATGAGCATTAAAGGCTGCCATCAGTTCCGCGTTACCCGTAACAGCGATTTTTTTGTCGATGATGATGCCATTGATGATTTGCTTCATGCGGTTGAAGGCGAACTGGCCATGCGTAATTACGGTGATGAAGTGCGGCTGGAAATTGACGGCAAATGCCCTGATGAAACCATTGATTTTTTATTAAGTCATTTCAGTTTGTCCAGAGACCGGCTGTTTTTGGCACACGGCCCGGTTAATTTAAACCGGATTCAATCCATTTATGGCCTGATTGACAGACCCGATTTAAAATTCGCCCCTTTTAAGCCGGCGACACCGCCGCAATTAGGCCGCAGCAAAGACTTATTCGCCGCAATTAGAAAGCAGGATATTTTACTGCATCATCCGTTTGAGTCTTTTTCACCGGTGATTGAGTTTATCCGTCAGGCCGCCGCAGACCCTGATGTGCTGGCGATTAAACAAACGCTTTATCGCACCGGGGTTAATTCGCCGATTGTCAGCGCCTTGATTAAAGCGGCTTTGGCAGGAAAAGCGGTGACAGTGGTGATTGAATTGCGGGCCCGTTTTGATGAAAAAGACAATATTGATTTAGCTTCAAAATTGCAGGAAGCCGCAGTGCACGTGGTATTTGGGGTGGTCGGTTATAAAACTCATGCCAAAATGTGTCTGGTTTTGCGGCGTGAAGGCAAGGTTTTGCTCAATTATGTACATCTGGGTACGGGCAATTATCATCCCAAAACTGCGCAGATTTATACCGATTACGGCCTGTTTTCCTGCAATAAAGAATTGGGTGAAGATGTACGGCGGATTTTTGTGCAGCTCACCAGTTTAGGCAAAGTGCCGCAGCTACATAAATTGTTGCAATCACCTTTTACTTTGCATAAAGGGCTAATCGAAAAAATTGAGCGTGAAATTCAACATGCCAAGGAAGGTAAAGCGGCGAAAATCATCATCAAAGTGAATGCGATTGTAGAAGACCAGTCTATTCATGCCCTGTACCGTGCTTCGCAAGCAGGCGTTGAGGTAAAGCTGATTGTACGGGGAGTCTGCTGTTTAAGACCGGGGATAAAAGGCGTTTCTGAAAATATCGAAGTGCGTTCAATTGTCGGACGTTTTTTGGAGCACACCCGGGTTTATGCGTTTGCCAATCGCGGCGAATGGGAGGTTTACTGCGCCAGCGCCGATTTAATGGGCCGCAATATGTTCCGGCGCGTGGAAACCTGCTTTCCAATTGAGAACAAAAAATTGCATGACCGGATTTTGCATGACTTAAACAGTTATCTGAAAGACAATGCCCAGGCTTGGCTATTGCAGAGTGATGGCAGTTATAAACAAATTGAAAGAAAGGATAGCGAGGAAAGTTTTCAGGCCCAAACCGAGTTGTTGAAAGAGTTGAGTTACTAAGGCCGCAAACAAAAAAGCCCGCTGTTACACGGGCTTTTTTCAACTAAAAAATTTTAGTTTTTGGATTTATCCACGATTTTGTTGGCTTTAATCCAGGGCATCATTGCCCGCAATTTTTCACCCACCACTTCAATTGGATGCTCTGCATTCAAGCGGCGACGTGCGGTCATTTCAGGATAATTGGTCATCCCTTCCAAAATGAAGCGTTTTGCATATTCACCGGTTTGAATGTTTTTCAAAGCTTCACGCATCGCTTCACGGCTTTCGGCATTGATAACTCTTGGGCCGGTGACATATTCGCCGTATTCAGCATTGTTGGAAATTGAATAATTCATGTTGGCAATGCCGCCTTCGTACATTAAATCCACAATCAATTTCAATTCGTGCAGGCACTCAAAATAGGCCATTTCCGCAGGATAGCCTGCTTCAACCAGAGTTTCAAAGCCCATTTTTACAAGCTCAACCGCACCGCCGCACAATACTGCCTGTTCACCGAACAAATCGGTTTCACATTCGTCACGGAAAGTGGTTTCGATAATCCCTGAACGACCGCCGCCGATAGCAGAAGCGTAAGACAGGCAAATCGATTTTGCTGTACCTGAAGCATCCTGATGAACCGCAATTAAGTCTGGCACACCGCCGCCACGGACAAATTCTGAACGGACAGTATGACCAGGAGCTTTGGGGGCAATCATGACGACATCCAAGTCTTTTCTTGGCACAACCTGATTAAAAAGAATCGAAAATCCATGGGCAAAAGCCAAAACAGCACCCTGTTTAATATTTGGTTCAATCTCATCTTTGTAAAGAGTTGATTGAAATTCATCCGGGGTTAAAATCATCACAACATCGGCATCAGCAACTGCGTTGGCAACATCTTTTACCAACAGGCCGTGCGCTTTGGCTTTGGCAACAGAAGGCGAGCCTGAGCGTAAACCGACCGCCACATCAACGCCTGAATCTTTTAAATTTAAAGCGTGCGCGTGACCTTGTGAGCCGTAACCGATAATGGCTACTTTTTTGCCTCTGATGATGGAGAGGTCTGCGTCTTTGTCGTAATAAACTTGCATTGTTTTTTCCTTCTTTTTAAGGTAAATAATTAAGTGTTGTGAGTATATTTTTAGCTAACCGCAAAGATTCACCTGCTTCGCGTTTCTGCACAGCTTCCGTTAAGTTGTAATCAGCTTTGCCACGCAATTCTTTTAAATCGCTAAGATTGTTATAGACGAGTCTATTATTTTTTTGAAAATACGCAATCACATCATTATGAACACTTCCAGTTGAATTCTTAATGTTCGCATACTCTCTTCCGCATAAAAACGCTGCATAATAAGCACGTCCTATGATAATTCGATGAGCGACTTCTTCCGTATTTTGAATATAGAGTTGACTCGCAAAATGATAAAACTCTACAAGATTAAAATTAACGTTGTGCGATAACGACATGGCTTAAAGCATGGTCTATTTCGGGATAACTGTTTAACTTTTCAAATAATTGCTTTTCTAGCCGAGTTAATTCATCCATGTCTTCTGAACTAGAGTAAACCGTTAAAACTAAATGATAGTCTGTTTCATCCCAGCATTTGGAAATGTGTAAGTTTTTTTCAACATTTCCGAAAACATCAACAATCGGCTGATGTACCCAAAGCAAAAAATTTATTAAGTCTTGGAGTAAAATAAAGCCGATTGTTTTTTGCTCATTATTAACGTCATTTTTCTTAAACGTATAATAATTTCCGAGCAATAGCACTTGAGAGTAAACAGAATTGTCAGACTGCTGTTCGTTAAGATTAATGGCTTTGCTAGGTTGAGAGGTTTTAACAAGGGCATGAACATTTAACGATAGTGTGTTTTCAGTTTGCAATACTTGCATTTTTATCCCCTCATTCATCATAAACCTTTCGCCTTTTAACAGCCTGAAAGATCAACTCTACAAATGCAATCCTTTCTCCCCGCGCGAAATGCCGGTAGTGCCGGAGCGCACCACTTCGATAATATTATCGGCTGCAATGGCTGAGACAAAAGCATCCAGTTTATCGGAAGGGCCGGTCATTTCCACCACATAGCTGTGGGCGGTGACATCAATAATATTACCGCGAAAAATATCGGTGGTACGCTTGATTTCTTCGCGCGTTTCCTGCGTAGTTTTAATTTTAACCAGCATTAACTCGCGTTCAACATGCGGGGTTTCCACCAAATCTATCAGTTTTACCACATCAATCAGCTTGTTTAACTGCTTGGTGATTTGCTCAATAATGTCATCATTGCCGCGTGTTACCAAAGTCATCCGCGATAGGCTAGGGTCTTCAGTCGGTGCAACCGTTAAGGATTCGATATTGTAACCACGCGCAGAAAATAACCCTGCCACCCGCGACAATGCGCCCGCTTCGTTTTCTATTAAAATGGAAATAATATGTCTCATTATGCCAACTCCCTGTCAGTCGAAGTGCCGAGAGCAACCCGCAGTTTCATTTCATGATGTGCTTTACCGGCTTCAATCATCGGGTAAACATTTTCGGTTCTGTCGGTGATAATATCTAAAAATACCGTACGGTCTTTCAGTGCAAAAGCCTGTTCCAATGCCGACCTTACTTCTTCCGGCTTATCAATTCGGATGCCGACATGACCATAAGCTTCGGCCAGTTTCACAAAATCAGGAATGGTATCCATATAAGAGTGTGAATAACGGCTTTCGTAAGAAAACTCCTGCCATTGCCGCACCATCCCCATGTAACGGTTATTCAGGTTGATAATTTTTACCGGCGTTTTATATTGCAGCGCGGTGGACAATTCCTGAATACACATTTGGATACTGGCCTCGCCGGTGACGCAAGCGACATCCAGCTCAGGGTAGGCCAGTTTCACCCCAATCGCGGCTGGCAAACCAAAGCCCATCGTGCCCAGACCACCGGAATTAATCCAGCGCCGTGGCTTGTCAAATGGATAATATTGCGCGGCAAACATTTGGTGTTGACCAACATCTGAGGTGACAATCGCATCGCCTTTGGTGACTTGATACAACTGCTCAATAACGTACTGGGGCTTAATCAGGCCGCTGTTGCGGTCATATTCCAGACACTGAACATCACGCCATTGGGCAATTTGTTTCCACCACGCTGCCAATGCTTTCGGGTTGGTTTTAATCTCGCTGTCCTTGATTAGTTCCAGCATATCTTTCAATACCGATTTCACTTCCCCGACGATGGGAATATCCACTTTTACGGTTTTGGCAATCGAGGCAGGGTCAATGTCAATGTGAATGATTTTTGCGTAAGGACAAAACTCGGTTAATCTGCCTGTTACCCGGTCATCAAAGCGGGCGCCGATAGCAATAATCACATCACTTTCGTGCATGGCCATATTCGCTTCGTAAGTGCCGTGCATCCCCAACATGCCGACAAACTGTTTGTCCGTGGCCGGATAAGCCCCCAACCCCATCAGGGTCAAGGTAATCGGATAGCCCAAGGTTTGGGCCAGTTTAATCAGCTCTTTATTGCCATCGCCTAAAATCACCCCGCCCCCGGCATAAATAATCGGGCGCTGCGCGGAAAGTAATAATTCCACCGCTTTTTTAATTTGCCCGGTGTGACCTTTCACCGCCGGATTATAAGAGCGCATGGTGATTTTTTTAGGATATTTGTAAGGTATCTTGATTTTGGGATCAGTAATGTCCTTGGGAATATCGACTACAACCGGGCCGGGTCTGCCAGTGGTGGCAATGTGAAAGGCTTTTTTCAGGGTTTCGGCCAAGTCAGCTACGTTTTTAACCAGAAAGTTATGCTTCACACAAGGGCGGGTGATGCCTATCATGTCCACTTCCTGAAAAGCGTCACTACCGATGACAGGCGTTGAAACCTGACCGGAAATAATCACCATGGGAATGGAGTCCATATAAGCAGTGGCGATGCCTGTTACCGCATTGGTCGCGCCCGGGCCGGATGTGACTAAAACAACCCCTGGTTTACCTGTTGCGCGGGCGTAAGCATCGGCTGAATGCACGGCTGCCTGCTCATGTCTGACCAGAATGTGTTTGACATCTTCCTGATGAAACAGCGCATCATAAAGGTGTAAAACCGCTCCACCCGGATAACCAAAAAGAAATTCTACCCCTTCGTCTTTAAGACATTGGACAACGATTTGTCCGCCACTGAGTTCCACGCTAACACCCTCTGATTAACACAATAAATTAGGATTTTACTCACAGAAAAATCCTTTCGAGTCTTAATTTTATAGTAAACAGGTTAAAATACTGTTTTTAGATTTTCACGTCAAGCAATATCCGACTGTTTTGCTTGGGCCCTTGAGAATAACGCTTACCTTGAATCTGTTTATTTTCTGAGCGATTATTTTTTCAGTCTGGACTCGGCAGAGGCTGGTCACATTGCTTAGGAGTAGTTATTATCTGGTATCAACTTTGCCCTGAAGCTGAATTGACTTATGCCGACTCAACATCAGGGCTTTGTAGCATTTTAAAACTGTCCGAGGCATTGAAACTCATTATGTTTATTTATTCGCTACCGCTATTTTTCACTTACACCGGCATCGGCAATCCATTTGAGCTCTTGGCGATAATACTGGTTTTGTTTGTCGCCTTATTCATCAGCGCACCATTTCCAGATGAAAGATTTGAAGAAATCCCTTTAAGTTCCTCGCTATATTTATACTTCTATTTTCTGCATGGCTGGGCAGGACAATTAAGCTTATGGCGGATATTCTGGCCCTTTTTTGTGATTCTCAACGCCGGGCTTTTTATCACCGACTACCAGGCCAAAACCGGTGAAATCAGCGTTTCCAGTTGGGACGATTTACACTTTATGCTGTTTTTCCCATGCGTTTTCTGGAGCATTGCGGTGTGGCGCAGCAGCGCGAATACCCGGCAAAAACGCTGGGCCGCTTACGCCCGCCTGATGACCGTTATGGTATTTTTTGAATACGGCCTAAAAATCTTCATTCGCAGTGAATACCCAAATATCTTTTTTGAATGTCAGGAAAAAATGCTCGATTATATGAGCTGTTTTTAAGCGATTGGTTTTTTCTCGCCTATAATCTGCTTTTAGCTTGTGATTCATAATCGATACGTGGTTCAACATAAATTTTCCCGTGTCTTTTGAAGTCTCAACTCAAGAGTTGGGACTCCAGCCTAGCAATAAATACCGAAGAACTTTTGTTCTGTTACTTATCCTGTTTTAATTTAAGCTTTATCCCGATGTTATTTTTTCACTGCGTTTAGTTAAAAATATAGCTTCCGATACTGAAAAAAACTTATGCCTTAACATTTATCATCCCTTTTACATAATGACAAGAATTCTGATTGTTGAAGACAGTAAAACACAGGAACTGCTTTTAAAATCGACTTTGGAAGATGCAGGTTTTGAAGTCATTTGTGCTGACAGTGGCCGCAACGGAATAGCTTACGCCAAGCAATGCAATCCTGACCTGATTATCACCGACATCAAAATGCCCGATGTAAACGGCTATGAAGTGGCCTGGTCGATCAAAAATGACTTTGTATTAAAACGCATTCCGGTGATTCTGCTGTCAAACCTGTCCGAAACCAAGGACATTATTATGGGGCTGGAATCTTTGGCTGACTCTTACATCATCAAGCCTTTCGATCCTGAAGAACTGGTCACCAGCATTCATTTTCTGCTCTCCAACACTCCCGAAGAAACCCAAGAACCTTTGTCCGTGCTGATTGATGGTGAAGCGCACCCGATTCGCTCAAACCGGCGGCAAATTTTGTGTTTCCTGCTCTCTACTTACGAAACCGTGATTCATCGTAATCAGCAGCTGCTTGACATACAGGCAAAGCTGCGACTTTTAAATGACCAGCTGGAGCAAAGAACCAAAGAGCTAGAAGAATCTGAAATGCGCTTCAGGTCGCTGGTTGAAACCGCCCCTGACATTATTTACCGGATTGATGAAAACGGCTATATCGTCTTTATCAACCAGAGCATCCGCAAACTTGGCTACAAACCTGAAGACCTGGTCGGCAAACATTTCAGCTGTCTGATTGCCCCGCATCAGGTTGACCAGATCAGCCGGAAAAAAATATTGCCTACCATCAGCAACACGGTGCAACCTGTACAACCCAAGCTGTTCGATGAACGTCGGGTAGGAGAGCGCAGAACCACCGGTCTGGAAATCGCCTTAAAAGTTAATGATTCCGATGCCGTGGTAGACGGCGTCATGGAATCGCTGGAACACCCTTATCTGGACGTGGAAGTCAGCAGTGCCGGCATGTACCAGATCTCTCAAAACAACAAAGACCTCTTTATCGGCTCGGTCGGGATTATCCGCGACATTACCGACCGCAAAATTGCGGAAAAATATTTAAAGTTCTCAAAGGAACAGGCCGACAGCGCCAACAAAGCCAAGTCCGACTTTTTGTCCTCCATGAGCCATGAACTTAGAACCCCGCTCAACGCTATTTTGGGCTTCAGTCAGTTGTTGCGCTCCGACACCGACAATCCATTATCCGCAGATCACGCCGATTCAGTCCGCGAAATCTATCATGCCGGTGAACACCTGCTGGATTTGGTCAATGAAATTTTAGATCTGGCCGCGATTGAGTCTGGCAAACTGAATATGGAAATGGAAAAAACCTCCCCGGTCGTGTTTTTGCCGGCCTGCCAGAAAATGACCCAGATTTTGGCAAACCAGCATCAGATTGATTTCCGCTACGAGGTTAATTTTTCTTATGAAGAGCCGGTATTTGTCAATATCGATGTAAAACGCATCAAGCAGATATTGCTAAACCTGCTGTCAAATGCGATTAAATATAATCACAAGCAAGGCTCCGTGGTTTTAAAATGTGAAAAATTTGATAATGCTTATTTGCGGATTAGCGTCATTGATACCGGCCTGGGCATCAGCGAACAAGACCTGGAAACTATTTTCCAACCCTTTTCCAGGGCTAAAAGCTCCAGTCACGTTCAAGGTACCGGCATTGGTCTGGCGATTACCAAACAACTGATTGAGGCAATGGGCGGCAAAATCGGCGTCAGCAGCTGTTTGGGAAAAGGCTCGTCTTTCTGGATTGACCTGCAATTGCTCACGGACGACGATTAATGACCCTTTTTAACCGTTTTCAGCAGCATTTCCGGCAAAAAAACCAGTATTTACAACTACAGGCACAGGAGATTTGCTGTAGTGTTCCCTTGCAGCAGGTGAATAAAATTTTTTCCTTGATGGCATTAACCGCAGTGCCGAAAACTCCGCCCTATCTGGCAGGCGTGTTCAATTATCATGGCAACCTTGTGCCGGTGCTTGATTTGAGTTTGCGTTTAGGGCAACAACCAGCCACAGGCTACAGCTGCAACACCCAGGTGGTGTTATGCAATACCCTGGAAAATGAAGCTTTTCTGGGCCTGATTGTCAGCTCGGTCGGCAATGTCATCGAGCTCAGCCACAATCAGCTGCATTTAGCGCCACAGTTTTCAGGAAAAGCTCTACCTTTTTCCAGTGTTTATCAGCAACAGCAACAGGTTTGTTTTTTATTAAACACCGATGCCCTGCTGAACAGCAGTCTCACCCAGCTTTACAGCGTGTCGCCGGATGAAATTGATAACATGATCCGGCAAAATCTTTTTAATTTTGACGAAGAAGCCCATGACAGCTGAAATGAATAGCTTTTTGACTGCCGAGCTTGCCGCCGATTTTAAACAGTTTCTGGCAACCGACTACGGTTTACATCTTTATGCGCATCAGGAGCACAGATTTAAACAGGCGATTTACAAAACCTGCCAGGCGTTTGCAGAAATTGCCCCCGGGCAGTTGCTGGCCAAATTAAAAGCCGATCCCCTTTGCCCTGAACGGCGGCTGTTGCTGCAACATATTACCGTTGATGAAAGCTATTTTTTTCGGGATGAAAATCAGCATGATTTTTTAAAAAATGATTTTTTACCCAGACTGATTGCCCAAAAAAGAGCACAGAGTGACAAACATATCAGGATTTGGAGTGCCGGTTGCGCAACCGGACAGGAAATCTATAGCATCGCCATTTTGTTGCAGGAATTATTAAGCGATTTTTCCAGTTGGCAACTGCATTTAATAGCCAGCGATATTAATCATCACTCGCTGCAACGGGCGATGAAAGGCGAATATAGCCAATGGGAAATTCGCAGCAACAACGATTTAATTTCTAACAGCAGCTATTTCACTGCGCTGGAAAATGGCCGCTATCAGTTAAATGAAGCGCTGAAAAAACAGGTAAAATTCTTTTTTCTGAATCTGGCTGAAGATATTTTCCCGTCTTTGATGAACCAAACCTGCCATCTTGATTTGATTCTGTGCCGCAATGTCTTTATTTATCTTCAGCCGCAGATTGTTGAACAAACCTGCGCTAGATTTGCCCAGGCATTAAGACCGGGCGGGCTGCTGCTATTATCCGCCACTGATCCGCTGAACTTATCAACGCCGCTGTTAATCGCCAAACAACACAAAGATGTTTTTTATTTTGAACGGCTTGATGAACATGCCGGTTTTAACAGCGCCACCGACAATCATCTGGCGCTTGAGTCTCCGGTTATTTTGCCGGCGGCCGAACAACCGCCGCCGCTTTCTCCTCAAAACCGGCAAATAGCCGATTTTTCCGTCGCAAGGAGTAACATCTTGGCTTCCTTAGCAAATAATCAATGGCAAGAAGTGCTGGCTTTGTCCGAACAGGCGCTGATAAATAATCCGGCCAATCCTGATTTAGCCCAGTTTAAGGCCAAAGCTTTGGTGAATCTGGGCTTACTGGATCAGGCCAAAATCGCTTGTGAAGAAAGCATCAAGCTGAATGATTTAGACCCGCACAGTTATCTGCTGTACGGATTAATTCTGCTCCAGCTTAATCTTTACGACGAAGCGGAAAAAGCTTTCCGGCAAACCATTTTTTTAAACTATGATTTTATGGAAGCGCATTATCAGCTGGGGCAGGTTTTGCTTTACAAAGGTCAGCAAAAGCAGGCGATAAAAGCGATTAAAAATGCCCTGCATCTTGCCGAACAGGGCGATAAACAAAGGCCCGTTCATAACGTCATCACCTTAACTTATTCAGGTTTTGCCGAAGCAATTAAAAATGAATTGTCCGTTTTGGGAGTCAAACAGTGACTACACCTGTGATAACAGCGGCGGATTTAATGCCCAAAGAGCCGCAGGAACTGGAGCTGCTTCGCACTCGGGCGGAAAAACTGGCGGAAAACCAAAGCTCCGGGCCAAGGGCAGAAAAACAGCTGCATTATCTGCAATTCAAACTGAACCATAACGCCCTGTACGGCATTGAACAATCTTTGCTGAACGAAGTTATTTATCCGCAGCATCTGGTGAATCTAGCCTGGCTGCCGGCTTTTGTCAGCGGTGTAATTCCCTGGAAAGGCATGATTTTAACGGTTTTGGACGGCAACTATCTTTCAACCCAGCAAACCACTGTCAGCAATGAACAGAGCCGGATTATCGTACTGACCCATCAGAGCCGCTCCATCGGTTTGCTGGTAAATGAATTGTGCAACTTTGTCAGTTATAGCCCTTCACAACTTAAAACCTCATTGCAAAATCCGCTCACCTTCAACCGTGCCTATTTTTTGGGTTTGCTGGACTATTCGGTTATTTTTTTGAATGTGGAAGCCATTTTTAACGACCCCGCCCTTAAAATTAATCATCAACCACAATAAAGCGTTTAGTGGAAACAGAATGTTAAATAGAAAAGAATCACTTGCAGAAATAATACGAATTGACGTTGAAGAACGGGCATCACGCCTGGATTATATCGGTTTGACCGAAGCGGACTGTAAACTGTTGCGCCAGTTTAAACCGGTGATTGAAAAACATGCCGACTGGATTGTGGATAATTTTTATACCCATATCAGTCGTTATCCTGAACTAACCCGAATCATTGCCCAGGCCGGCTCAAACATTGACCGTCTGAAAGTGACGCAAAAGCGTTATTTACTCGATATTTTTGATGGCAACTTTGATGCCCAGTATTTTGAAAACCAGCTAAAAATCGGAGTGGTACATAAAAAAATCGGTTTAACCCCGCGCTGGTATTTAGGCGGCTATAGCATTTATCTGCAATTGATTAACCCGATTATCGTGCGCAAATATTGGTATAGCCCTGCGAAAATACTGGCGTTGCAGGGCGCATTTAACAAGGTTATTTTTATGGATGCGCAACTGGCGATTGATACCTATACTTTCGCCTTACTGGAAGACGTGCGGGAAGTCAGTCTGTCCAAACATGAAATAGAGGATAAAATCGAAACTTATAAAGCCTTTATTGCCAAAGTTTCCAAGGGCGATTTAAGCCAGCAGCTGGAGATTTCCGCTGATGATGACCTGTCTTCGCTGAGCGAGCAAATCAACAGCATGGTGAATGGTTTAAGCCAGATTACCCGTCACATTACTGATGTTGGACAAAATATTGCCGAAACCATTACCCGGTTAAACAGCACCATTGCCAGCCAGTCCAGCGGTGCCAGCCAGCAAGCCTCGGCGGTAAATGAAACGACCACCACGCTGGAGGAAATCAAGGCCACCTCGCAGCAAACCCAAACCAAGGCCCAGGCTTTGGGACAGGTCGCGGAAAATATTCGCAAAGAAGGTGAACACGGCATTATCGCAGTACAGCAGGTTGTCCGCTCCATGGGAGAAATCAGGGATCAGGTCAACACCATTTCCAAAACCATTCTGATGCTGAGCGAAAAAACCCAGCTGGTGGCCAACATTACCACCGTCATTGCCAATTTGACCCAACAGTCGAAAATGCTGGCCTTGAATGCTTCGATTGAAGCGGCCAAAGCCGGAGATGCCGGCAAAGGTTTTGCCGTGGTTGCCGCCGAAGTGCGTGATTTGGCCGAACAGTCGCAGCAGTCCACCGAGCAGGTACATAAAATTCTGCGTGATATTCAGCTGGCCACAGACCGGGCGGTAATGGCAACCGAACAAGGCACAAAAAGCGTCGATAATGGCGAAGAGCTGGTAAAAAATACCGGCGTGATTATGGAAAAGCTGAATAAAGTGATTAACGAATCGGTCATCGCCAGCCAGCAGATTGTCGCTGCGGTACGGCAGGAAGGCGCCGGTATTTCCCAGGTTGCCATCGCAATGAATGAAATCAACAAAGTCACTGCGCAATTTGTTGGAGCTGCGGAACAAAGTAAATCCGTGTCGTCAGATTTGGCGGAGATTTCCAAGCAGTTGCAGCAAAGCATCAGTGTTTACAAAAACTGATAAATCGCCACGAGAAACTCCTGAAAACGCTATCATTTTTTAAAGACTGGCAAAGCGCTTGAAACTACAGAGAAAATAATGTGAAAATGGCCGGATAAAATACCTGGAGAATAAAGGGTGAGAGAAAATAACAATAATCAATCAGCTAAAATCTCGATTTGGACTGCTTTTTTGCTTGTTCAAAATGGCGAGGGTGCAGGTAATAGAATTTTACTGAATAAGGATATTGTCACTATCGGCCGGGAAAAAGAGGTCGACATTCATCTGGACGAAAGTGGCGTATCGAGAATGCACGCTTACATCCAGCGCTTTAATGAACATGAGTTTTTGATCTTTGACAAAAACAGCACCAATGGCACCTTGGTAAACTCAGTTGAAATAGAAAAAACCTCATTGCAAGACCAGGACATTATTAAGATTGGTTCTGTAAAACTAAAGTTTGTTTCCTGTGACAGCCCGGAGCAGGCTTACTATGATGAGCTTTATCGGCAGACTCAAATGGACGATCAGCTACCGGTATATAACCAGCATTATCTTTTGGAAAAAATCGAAGAAGCGCTTATCTGTTCCAGGCGTTACCACACTGAAATGGCACTTATTCTGTTTGATGTTGACAAATTCAGGGAGTTCAACGGCCTTCACGGGGACTTGGCTGGTGACACCGCACTGCTACAGCTGGTTAAAACCATCAAAAACCGCATTAGGGATGCAGACTGTTTATGCCGTTATGCCGGGCAAATTTTCGCGCTTGTTGCGCCTCACACCGGAAAACAGCAGGCTTATGCTTTGGCAGAAGCTATCCGCGCTCTTGTTGCAAACACACCGATTAGATATGCAGACCAGGCTATTGAAATAACCATCAGTCTTGGTATCAGCCACTATTCCTCGAAACAGGAGGAACAGCCGTATACAAAAGAACTGCTGATTGCCCAGGCCAAAAAAGCCTTGCACCAGGCTAAACAGAACGGCAAAAACCAGTCCATGCTGTTTGAGCCTAACCTGCATTAAAGAGAGCTAATCTCATACAGCACTGCGCTAACAAACAGTCTCCCCTCAACCAACCATAGCAACTTACCTTGGCAGCAAGTTCAAACAATATCAGGGATTGCGCCAGTTTTGTCTCAAACTGGAGAAAGAATTTTTATAAAGGGCTGTTCGTGGACAATCAACCTAACTAAGTCACAGACATGGAAATCAGCCCTCAATTAATGCAGCAATTGCAGGTGGTTTTTAAAGCCGAGCTTGCCGAACATCTGGAAACCTTAACCAATGGCTTGCTGGCTTTGGAACAAACTGCAAATGCCGAGCGGCAGCAGGAACTGCTGGAGAACATTTTTCGTGCCGCTCACAGTTTAAAAGGTGCGGCCAAAGGCGTAAGCCAATATAGCATTGCCGAGATAACCCATCGTTTAGAATCAATTTTCAGCTTACTGAAAAAAGGCCGGTTAACCTGTTCCAGCACGTTGATTGATACGGCATTGCAGGCAGTAGACAAAATCAGGCAACTCGCTGACACCCCGGAAACAGACCTGCAAGCCTTCAAGGCTTTTTTGAAAAAACTCGATGACTGCCTGGGCAACGAGACAGAAAGCGCCTCTCCCCCGCTTTCTGAACCAAACACTTTAAACATACCTTTAGCCTCTACTAAAAAAACGGCAGTTACGATTGAAAAACAGCCCTCTTTAACCGTCACACTCTCCCCCCAATCCCCCCTCCTTCCCCAGGAAGAACCTGTGGCGTTAAGTACTGAGGCTCCTGGGCAAACCAGTTACACCGTGTTAGCCCAGGATGTGAATCAACTCTCTTTGATTGCTGATGAGATACAGACCGCCCGACTGCAACTGAAAAAGCATCTGCTGGATTTTCAGCAACTGTGTTTCAGTCTGGATCAATTAAGCAATAGCCTGAGTGAACAGGTTTCCTACCAGTCTGGCAATAAGCGCGATGAAAAGTTAAGCCATTCCCTGATTGATTTGACGCATTTGTCCACCAATGCCATTAACTCGTTTAATAACTTAAGGCAGCTTAATAACCACTTGCAGCAGAGTTCGCAATCGCTAACCGCTTCAGTGAATGCCATGCGGCTGGTGCCGTTTGCGCTGCTATTAGCGCCTTTGCAGCGGATTGTCCGTGACCTGTCGCAGCAGCAGCAAAAAAAGCTCCAGTTTGTGATTGAAGGCGAAGAAATCAAAATCGACCGCAATTTTTACAAAGTCCTGCACGCCCCGCTGGTTCATTTAATTAACAATGCCATCGATCACGGCATCGAATTGCCACAGTAACGGCTGACACAAGGCAAGCCGGAACAAGCCTTACTGAGTTTGAAAATCAGCAAAGTGGCGGCAAATATTATGATTTCCCTGTCTGATGACGGCAGCGGCATTGATTTGAATGCGCTGCGGCAAAAAATTGTTAAGCTGCAACTGCTGTCTGCCAGCGAAGCCAGTTCATTGAGCAATGAAGCGGCGCTGGATTTTATTTTTAAATCCGGCTTTTCGATGGCGCCGATTCTGACCGAAACTTCAGGACGCGGGGTCGGACTGGATGTGGTCAGAACCAATTTACGCAAAATCAAAGGCGCAATCAGCGTCAAAACCGTTTTTAAACACGGCACCGAATTTACCTTAACCTTGCCGGCTGCGCTAACCAGTGAATCTGGAATCTTGATTCAGGCCAGCGGCAAAAAATTCGCCTTGCAAGGTTACAACATCGAGCGGGTTATGGACGTTGACAGCGAAACCCTGCTTTTTTTAAATGGTAAAAACTTATTGCCAACTGCCGACGCCCAGCCGATCAGCATTTATTATCTGTCGCAGCTGTTAGGCCTTGCAGAAGCTATTCCGCACCAGAAAAAAACCTTGGCTACCGCACTGATTACCGATGGTGAACGAAAGATTGCCGTGATTGTCGATCACATCATCGGTGAACAGGATTTGATTATCAAACCGTTTTCCTATCCGCTATTAAGCGTGCCCTTTGCCGTGGGAATGGCCGTTTTAGGCAGCGGCGAACTGGTGCCGGTATTACATGCCGGAGATTTGATTGCCGCCGCGTTTGTCAGTCAGCAGTCGCTAATCAATCCTGAGTCAATCACATCTGAGCCTGTGACAGCACAAAAAATTCTGGTCATTGATGATTCGGCCACTTCCCGCACTTTGGAAAAGAATATTCTGGAGCAGCATGGCTTTGTCGTCACCGCAATGATGAACGGCTTGCAAGCCTGGCAGGAATTGCAAAAAAATCCGCATTACCAGCTAATTATCACCGACGTGGAAATGCCGCTGCTGAACGGCTTTGAACTGGTGGAAAAAATCAAAAACTCTCCCAGCACCCGTGACATTCCCACCATCATTGTCAGCTCTCTGAACAGTGAGCAGGATAAGCGCCGGGGTGTGCAAGTCGGCGCGGATGCTTACATCAGCAAAGACTCTTTTGACAGCCAGCTGTTATTGACCATTATCAACCAGTTACTTTAGAGAATTAGCCATGATTCGGGTATTAATTGTTGAAGACTCGGAAGTTATTGCATTCCTGCTGACCAGCATTATCCAGAATACCGCTGATTTGCAGGTGATAGGCCGGGCCAAAACCGGTCAGGAAGCGATTGAAATGGCGCAAACCTTGAATCCAGATTTAATTACCATGGATATTCGGATGCCGGTAATGGATGGCTTGACCGCGATTGCGCAGATTATGGCAACTCGCCCCAAACCGATTGTGGTCATTAGCTCCAATGTCGATGATGAATTGCAAATCAGCTTTAATGCGATAGATCATGGTGCTTTGGCGGTGCTGGAAAAACCCTGTAGTTTTAATGACCCTGATTTTGAATCGATTCAGGCTGAAATTGTTGCCACCATTCGGGCCATGGCTGAAGTCAAGCTGGTAAAACGGCGTATTTTTCCCTATGTTGCCACAGTATCTATACCGCAGCCGGATGATTATAAACTGCTGGCAATAGGCTGCTCCACCGGTGGTCCACAGGCCTTAAAGCAGATTTTATCTGAATTGCCTAAATCGTTCCCGTTGCCAATTGTCGTGGTTCAGCATATTTCCACCGGATTTATAGACGGCCTGGCAAGCTGGCTTAATGATAATACCGCTTTAAAAGTCAAAATCGCGCTTAACAATGAACCGTTGCAAAAAGGTACGGTTTATTTAGCACCCGATAATTGCCACTGCCTGGTGAACAAAAATGGCAATCAATATGAAATTTTTTTGTCCCGCACTGAACCGGTTAAAAGTTTCAGACCCTCAGTGACAGCGTTGTTCAATTCGGCGGCCGCAATTTGCCCCAAACAAAGTATCGGGATTATTTTAAGCGGTATGGGCAGTGACGGTGCAGAAGGGTTGCAGGCGATGTTTGAGCAGCAATGCTTAACCATCGCCCAGGATGAAGCAAGCTCTATTGTCTTTGGAATGCCGGCAGCGGCAATCGCCTTGAATGCCGTTTCAAAAGTTTTGCCGCTGGAAGCGATAGCACAGTTTTTAATAGAACAAATCTGTGCCAAAGGGAAACAGAAAAATCTGAACAGCGTTTTTTAAAGCCAGATCTTTAGGCTATTTCGGCTTTTCTCTGCTATTACTTCAGATTCACTGTGCGCCGCCGATGATACGCCGCACAGTAGAGCACTCAGACTAAAAAACAGTTACTGTTTCTTTTTGTCGATACGGCTATCAAAATTAAAATCGCCGACCGGTCTGTCAAAGGTAAAGCGGGCAGGTTGCAAAATCAAAAAATCAATTATTTTATCGGTTGCATCATGCGGCGGATAAGTCGCCATCAAACCTGCAATCGGTGAAACCCCGACAAAAACCCCGGTTCCTACCACTGTGGCAATAAAACCGGCAATTCGCAACGGAATATCTATAAAAGCGTCGGCACCGTCAACTTCTTTGTCAACTACAACCGCAGAGTTATGTTGCAAGTTCGGGTTGGCTGGACTGGGTTTAAAATCAGCACTCGGATTGGCCTGACAAGGCGCTGTGAAACTTAAAGCTAAAGCCAAATAAAGTAGTTTTTTCATGATTAAAACCTTAAATAATTAAAAATTCGCATCTGTTAAAGCTAAAGAAACGTCGGTTTCTAGGCTTGATAATAATTCAGTCGTTGGAAAACTGGCAGTTTCTACTTAATCCTTGGCTCCTGTCAACTAAAAAAATACCGCCAATTTTGGCCGCTCAAGCAAGCTATATCCTGTTTTAACCGCTGTTTTTGCCGATACCTGAGTTTTGAAATTTGACAGTTCTTTTTGCCAATTACCCTTTACATATCAACCAATTAACTAAAAAATAACCTGTTAAAAAAAACATTTTTATATATTAACAGCTATATTCAATCTCTTTTATTTATTTTGTTGCTATTACCGTGTAGAATGGCATCTCAATACAGCTAGGTAAGAAAAAAGTTGTTTGCCAGTGTTGCCTTAAACCGTAATGTTGACGACAAAGATCGAAAAAAAGTACATCGTTTTCCAGTGCCCGCTTTATTAACAAATGTAATATCCATAACGTCAGTGAAAACTGGCACATTAAGTAAGAGAAAAAAGAATATGTCAAATTTAGTTGAAGGTACTGTTAAGTGGTTTAATGACGAAAAAGGTTTCGGTTTCGTTGAGCAAGAAGGCGGTAAAGATGTTTTCGTTCACCACAGTGCAATTAACGGTTCAGGCCGTAAAACTTTGACCGAAGGTCAAAGAGTCACTATGGAAGTCACTCAAGGTCAAAAAGGCCCACAAGCAGAAAACGTTACAGCTATCTAATAGCCCTGCAATAGTTTTTTAAAAGATGCCCTATTGTTGAAAAACAGTAGGGCATTTTTGTTTCCGGGACTTTGTTTAAATCAAACGCCCCCACAAGTCATATTCATCTGCTTCTTCCAGTTCAACATCGACAAACTCGCCGACCTGTAAATGGGTCGCGCCATCAATGAATACCTGACCGTCGATTTCCGGCGCATCGGCTTTGCTGCGAGCTACCGCACCTTCTTCCACTACTTCATCAATCAGCACAGTTTCGATTTTGCCGACCCGTTGCTGCAAACGTGCGGCACTGATTTTCGCCTGATGCTCCATAAACCGCGCCAAACGTTCCTGTTTCACTTCTTCCAGCACCTGGTCGGGTAAATTGTTCGCCACCGCACCTTTTACCGGTGAATAAGCAAAACAGCCGACTCTGTCCATTTGTGCCTCAGTCAAGAACTCCAACAACTCTTCAAACTCTTGTTCAGTTTCGCCGGGAAAACCGACAATAAACGTGCTGCGTATGGTTAAATCAGGACAGATTTTGCGCCAGGCCTTAATCCGTTCCAGATTATTTTCCGCCGCCGCCGGACGTTTCATTAATTTTAAAATCCGGCTATTGGCATGTTGAAACGGAATATCCAGGTAAGGCAAAATTTTTCCTTCCGCCATTAATGGAATCACGTCATCCACATGCGGATAAGGATAAACATAGTGCATTCTGACCCAAATCCCCAAATCGCCCAATGCTTCGGCCAAATCATAAAAACGGCTGTTGATTTCGTAGCCATTCCAGATTCGCGGCTGATATTTCAAATCCAGGCCGTAAGCACTGGTATCCTGAGACACCACCAATAATTCTTTCACGCCTGCATCGGCTAAACGTTGGGCTTCTAACAGCACATCATCTACCGGACGGCTGACCAAATCACCGCGCAATGATGGAATAATGCAGAACGTGCAGCGATGATTGCAGCCTTCGGAAATTTTCAGATAAGCATAATGTTTCGGGGTTAATTTAATTCCTTGTGGCGGTACTAAATCCAGAAACGGATTATGCGGCGCGGGTAAATATTCATGCACAGCACTAACCACTTCCGCCATGGCATGTGCGCCGGTGACTTTTAACACTTGCGGATGCTTGGCGCGAATTTCCGCTTCCCGCGCTCCCAGACAGCCGGTGACAATCACTTTGCCATTTTTCGCCAAGGCTTCGCCGATGCTGTCCAGCGATTCTTCCACCGCCGCATCAATAAAACCACAGGTATTGACGATAACCAAATCGGCATCCTGATAGGTTCCTGAAACCTGATAACCTTCAGAACGCAGACGGGTTAAAATCTGTTCACTATCAACCAACGCTTTCGGGCAGCCTAGGCTGATAAAACCAACACGGGGATCACTCATTTTCAACTCT
>CAIQWF010000024.1 GCA_903875455.1 uncultured Pseudomonadota bacterium | reverse complement strand
TTCGTTGCTGTGTTTTCAGTTCTTTTTGTTCAGATTCAAAACGTTCTTTTGTTTCTTCTTTCCAACGTGCATTTTCCTCAATTTCTTTTGTAAGAATCTGCATCGTTTGTTTTGCTTTTAGCCAAAGTTGGTCTTCGGTCTTATAGCTTAACATTTGCTGTTGTACTTCGGCTCTTTTTGCATCAAACGTTTTTTCAGCTTCTAATCGAACCTGTCGAACACCTAAACGAATAGTGTTTGCAAGTTTCATATTAACTTTGTCATTTTCATCAGTTACGGCTACACCGTCCAACTGTTCACGCATTTTTGCAACACCGTTAAAAACGTGGTTTAAAACTGTTTGCACTTCATTTCTTTTCTCTACCGATACGTTTTCTGCAATTTGGGCCACTTCGGCAGGTAATGATACTAATTGATTTTCCATTTTGTTATTATTTATTGATTCAAAGATATGCAACTATTTGTTATCTGAACCTGTTGTATAACAGTTTTTGAGGATATTTTCAGATATCAACGACTAAAATCCGCAAGGTTCCAATGATCCTGATCGTGGTAGTCTTGTGCTGAATCCTCTTTTTAGCCCAGTATCCGGCATCGTAAAGTATAAGCGTATCCGATTGTATCTCATAATCCCTGCAAAGTATATGGCCGTAATTAACGCTATCCGATAACACGGTTACGGCATAATTCATTTTTACCGGTATTGTCGCGTGTTTGTATGGATTGCAGGCAATGAGGCCCAGCATGAGAATTGATAATAGTGCTTTCATTTCTTTTCAATTAGTTTGATTAACTCATCTTGCTGTTATCTGGAAAGTATCCCCCGTTGGCATGATAGACGCAATTTCGTATATATACCGTTATCGGCAACCTTAAAGATCGACAGTCCATTGTTTGGTCATGGTTCTGGATATTTAATGTTTAACGCATCGAGTTCATATTCTGCAAGAAGAACCTTACGAGAAAGCCTCTCAATTTTCTCAATCGCTTTGTTTTTCAAAAACTTTATGGCATCCTCTTTTGTTTCGTGCCAATTATGATGATCCGTGGAAATCCGTTCGTTTACGATTTTTTGGGAAAATTGATCTTCATAAAATACAGACAACATGGACTTTTTAATCAGTTCCTTTTCATGGATTTCGTTACCCCATTTCATTGTTTTAAACATTTTCATATTGTTGATTTTAAAGTTAGTTAGATAATGGCTTTATTTGTCATTGGCTTGATGTAGCATCATGCTATACACCATTGATTGGATTATTCCAAAGGTTTGTAGCGTTATTCCCATTACTCGCTCGCAAAGTACCTTATCTTTAAACCTGCGAAGTATCTTGATGTTATCCTCTAAATCTTCATCGTTTAAAAGAAAGATTTGCCGTATGTCAATTTGCGGAGTATCATTCTTAATCCAAACATTGAAGCGGTATCGGCATAACATTCCGGCTGGAGTAGTTCGCTTTAAGCTGTATTTATATGCTTTTGTCATGGCTTTATTTGTTAAGTTAGGTTTTCAAAATATAAATAAGAGAAGTTACGATAATATCACAAGTAATAGTGTTATAACAATGAACGCTATGAATGCCCACGTTGCAACGCGTTCGGAAAATTCGATCTGATCGGGTCGTTTACCTTGATAAGTTGTCATGGTTCTTTTGATTTTATTGTTATTATTGCGGTTAGCGACACGTTATGCACAAGCGGAATGAGCATCGTGTCCGGGGCAACCTGTTTTCTTATCAAACCCTTCGCAGGGTTCGCCAAATGGGAGTACTTCCCATCCATCAGCTAATTGGTCATATAAATAGTTTCGTATCTCTTGTGCTGTTGCCTTCCCGCCATCGTCAGCCTTAAACAACTTCTTTAAGTCTTTATCTTTCCAGTTCAAAACGCCCCGGATGTCAATACACATGTGGTGAGTTCTGTTTGCCATAAATTTATTGTGTTACGTCCGCCAGTGCATAACACTGTGTAGCTGCAATAAGCGGACAGGTTTATACTAATTTTAAAATTCGTGCGGTAGCTTACTGACAGCTACACTCAACGTTTCCATCACTCACATCCTTCCCTGATTATTTTCGCCCCGCAAACTTCACAATAGTTCTCCGTGGTGATTGGCCCAATTTTACAACATTCTGTCAAGTAAATAGTTCCATCTGCACCAGCAAGAATAAGATCACGTTTCTCCAGTATTGTTTCACTCTGCGCCTCCAACACCTTTATGGCGTGTTTAATGGCTTTTGTATTGATTCCATAAAATGGGTCATCGAGCCACTTTTCTAATTCTTCAATCGCCTCTTGGTTGGTCATTTCTCGCTGTTGCACCATATTGTTCGCTTTTGCCCCTCCGATAAAATCAGGATTGTGTTTCTTAAATTCAGGTCTAATTTTAACTAAAGGCTCATCAGTCAATTCAGAATCAGGCACAACTGAAAAGAAGTTTTGTAATTGACTTATTTCTGTTAGTGCCTTTTCCATTTTGGCAGTTAGATTTCCTGTATTTACTTTCATGACGACATCATGCAGGGCTTTTTTCCATTGCCTGTCTGCATCTGCATAGGCTTGTTTTGTAGTCATTTTTTATCGTTTTTATTTTTAATTCCCAGCTTATCTAAAGTTATGGCTATGATGCCCGCTCCTGTAATTGGGAGTATAAATCCCATTAACGAAAATGGCCAAATAATATAATTATCGTCAGCAATCGCAAGTCCAAATCCAATACCGTATATAACTCCGCCAATAAAAAGTAAACACACCCCGATGGTTGTTCGAGTGATAGGATTGTTTTTCATGATTGTCTTGATTTATGAAGGTTAGCATGTTCAATTATTTGATCTAAATCTGTGTTCCCAATACAATAATGCAAAGTATCAATCCACCAGTCATCATCGACCTCGCCTGGATAATTACCAAATCTTCTTTTATACTCTTCCTCTGCTTCTATTAAAAGTTTTTTGTATAGGTCTCCCGCCCTTCTACAACGGATTATTAATCCTTGAAATCTTTGGTTTGTCATTTCTTGTCCTCCTTTTAATAGGTTATTTTAAACGGAATTGGGTTACATGGACAGGTTGAAACATGAGGTGCATTGCCCCTGCCGCATACTGGACATATCCATCCATAATTAAGACCCTTAGGGTATAGTTCGAAAATAGGATCGGGTGGACATTCACATATTTGAGGATAAGATGTTGATCCGTCATTCCACTTTGGTTTGCCACATTTGGGACAAAATAGGGTTGTATTTATTTCATTCATCACTCACCTCCTATTGCTTGTTTGTATTCTGGGGATTTAATGAATCGTTGCCACGTATCATTGTAGGACTTGTCTATAAAACAGTTAAGACCGTATCGGCAGTATGCTATTCCCACCCGCTTCATCTGCTCCTCGGTAAACATCTTGTTGGGTTTAACAACATGATCCGGTGCGATCTTTTTCGTGTACATAGATTGTGGACGAAACATTGAGAAGTTGTCATCACATAATCCGCATAGTTCAGCTTTCATATTTCCTTCGCACATAAGACATGGTGACTTTTTAGTGGCGTCACTAAATTGGTCGGCGTAGGCTTCAATTGCCTTCAGCACCCTGATGACGTTGGTTGCGAACGACTTGATTTCATTCAGGCTTGTCGGATAGGCTTGCGCAAGAAACTCCTCTGCCGTCCTGATCTTCGGATCGGCAAGTCGTATTAATGATTCGGGCATCAATATCCTTACACCATCGTTGAGTTTACACCAATAAAACGGCTCAACATCGCCATTATTTATGTATCCGTTCATAGTAATAACGGCGTTAGCATTAAGACCGTAAAACGTGACGATAACTCGGTCTCCAATGTTAAATTTTGGTTTCATTCTGTCGCCTTAAAATAGTTGTCAATAATACCCCTTGCCTGATCGAATCCGCAGGCGAAAACGGCCATGTAACCACGTGACCGGAGTTCCTGAATCATGCCATCCTGTGCCTTTATGTGATCGCTGGCCGGTCTGCCGTCCTTTGTGTAAAGCCTTTCACCTTCTCTTTTCAATTCGATGAACAGGCCATAGTGACCTTTACGTGGTTCCGGGATGAACAGGTCGGGCCATGCCCGTGAGGACCGTAGAGCCTTCGCCCTGATTGCCTGTCCGGTGGTTAGCCGTACGCCGGAAAGGTCGGTGTTGAACATCACAGCCGGATACTTTAGTTTAAGGTATCGGCAAACCGCTTCATGAATTAACGCTTCTGTCATTTCATTGATTTTATGAATGTTTCAAATGATTCTCCCATTGCGCCGCTGATGTGCGCGGCCCTGAGCAGGGCGCAAATGTCGGGATTGGTTAACATCCGTGATCGCTTAGATTGGATGGTTCGCCGGAATATAGTCACTCCGGAATAGAATTTTTTAATCAACTTCATTGGTTTTCTGTTTTTCTATTTCACGTTCTATCAAGCTGTCAGAATGCCCGGATGCCGCCAATAAAATAGCAACGGTGAAACCCAGCCAAAAGGCGACAAGAATCAGAATAAAGGATAATAGTAGGCTCATTGTATAATCCATTTACTGTTACCTAATGATTTTATTTTTAAACCTGTCTGGAATTGTGATGCCATTCAGGTCGCAGCCCCTCAGGTCGAGGGAGCCACCAATGCTCTGCGGCAGAGTGATGCCCTTCAGGTCGCAGCCACTCAGGTCGAGGTAGCCAGATACGCTCTGAGGTAGGGTGATGCCATTCAGGTCACAGCCACTCAGGT
>CAIQWF010000023.1 GCA_903875455.1 uncultured Pseudomonadota bacterium | reverse complement strand
TTCTATCATTGAAATTAAACGTTTTACCCGTCGTTTGTCGCCTAATTCAAGGCCCCCAGTTCCTGTTGTATCCAGCTCATAGATTTATTGAAAAAGACATATCATCGCTGGTTTTTAGGATTTGTGGGTAATCGTGTGCTTTACATACCCTTGAAAGGACTGGACTCCAAGGCAGATAAGGCAACACGCCAACAGTCAAAAAGATGGTTTTCAACGATATTAACCAGATTAGCATCCAGCTGACCTTCGCTTACCTGCTGTTTTAAAATAGCGAGAATCTCTTCCGGGGCTAACCCGGCACGGTATGGTCGGTCTTGCGCCAAAGCCTGAAATACATCCGCTACAGCGACGATTCTTGCCTCAAGTGACAATTTTTTTTGCGTAGTTCGATAGGGATAACCGCTACCATCTACCCTTTCATGATGCTGCGCCGCCCATTCTGAAATTTCCTCAAATCCTTTGATGTTCTTGATAATGTCATAGGTATCAAAGCTATGCCTTTGGATGGTTAAAAATTCTTCTGCGGTCAGCTTGCTGTTTTTATCCAGCAATTCATCAGGAACTCGCAACTTGCCCAGATCATGCAATAAACCTGCAATTTCCAGCATGTCGCAAGTATGCTCGGATAAATGACAAAGCTCGCCTAAATATCGGGATAAATCCGCCACCCCATCCGAGTGCTCTTTCGTAAAGGTACTTTTTGCATCCACAATATGAGAAAAAACCTGCGCCAGTGCTTTTAAATCCTGAAAGTCAATTTCTTTGGTTATATCGTGAGCAATCCAGGATGAGACATAACCATAAACATGATCTCTTTCCAGTGACAACCAAAAAGCTAGTGAACTTGAAACGTCCAAGAATACATCAACCAACTCAGGATGAAACCAGCTGCCTCTTTTTTCAACAATTTTATCCCTGATTTTATTGATATTAATCAGAATATTAGGGTCTGTTTTCATAAACCCCAAAGATAACACATCCACTCTATCAACCATGTAAATACAGTTCGCTGTGATTTTTACCTCCCACGGCAAATCCAGACTCTCCAGTTCAGACCAATGGGTATGATGATGCAAAATGCAATCGGATAAATGTTTTAAAAGCGGCGTTCTTTTTAGGAGCTCGGCTCCGATTTGGCAGTGATTTTTTTCATTTTCCCATGCAAACTGAGCCAGCTTCTTGTGCACTGAGGTTTTAGAAACTCCACAGTCATGCAAAATAGCCGCCTGAAATAAGTTATCCAGCTTCTCTTCATTCCAGCCTAACATTTTTCCGCATTCTGTCGCCATAAAAGCAACCCGTTTACCATGCTGTATTTGCACAACGCCAACCAAATCCAACGCATTGGACAATGAAAAAATTGCTTCATGCAAATTAATATTAAAGCTTGACATTTAGTACCTAATCAGCAGATTTATTAGAATGACTTACGCTTTGTTTGGCCTCTCACTTTCATGCAAAATTAGCCAATCCACAGCAACCGCTAGCTTCTCAGTTTTTGTTTAATCCTGGCTAATGAAACAAGGTCCGTGCCACTCTAACCGCTGCCCTTACTGCATCAGGAGCTGTGCCGCCAATATGCTTGCGTGCAGCAACCGAACCTTCCAGACTCAGCACCTGAAACACATCAACGTCAACTTTGCTACAAAAATCCTGCAATTCATCCAGACCTAATTCAGACAAGTCGCGTCCTGTACTCAACCCTAAACGTACCGCCTGCCCAACCACTTCATGGGCGTCACGAAATGCCATGCCTTTGCGCACCAGATAATCGGCCAAATCGGTCGCCGTCGCAAAACCACGTTTCGCTGACTGATACATATTCTCCTTTTTCGCTTCAACGTGCGGCATCATGTCGGCAAAGGCACGCAGACAATTCACCACCGTATCCACCGTATCAAACAATGGCTCTTTATCTTCCTGATTATCTTTGTTATAAGCCAGCGGCTGACCTTTCATTAACATTAATAAGCTCATCAAATGACCAGCCACGCGCCCCGATTTTCCGCGCACCAGTTCAGGCACATCAGGGTTTTTCTTTTGCGGCATAATTGACGATCCGGTACAAAACGCATCAGGAATATCGATAAAATTAAACTGGGCACTGGCCCATAAAATCAGCTCTTCAGAAAAACGCGACAAGTGCATCATGATTAAACTGGCGGCGGCAGTAAATTCAATCGCAAAATCGCGGTCGCTGACCGAGTCTAAAGAATTATTTGACGGGCGCGAAAATCCCAGTAATTGCGCAGTCATAAACCGGTCAATCGGATAACTGGTTCCCGCTAATGCAGCAGCACCTAACGGCATCACATTAATGCGCTTGCAGCAATCATCCAGACGCTCCTGATCGCGGCTTAACATTTCAAACCAGGCCATTAAATGATGGCCAAAGGTCACAGGCTGGGCGACTTGCAAATGCGTAAAACCCGGCATAATCGTGTCGGCGTGAAGTTCGGCCAAATCAAGCAATGCCAGTTGCAAACGTTTTATCTGCCCTTTAATCACGTTGATTTCATGGCGCAAATACAAGCGAATATCGGTGGCCACCTGGTCATTACGGGAACGGCCGGTGTGCAGTTTTTTTCCGGCGATGCCAATCATTTCGGTCAAACGCGCCTCGATGTTCATGTGCACATCTTCCTGCTTGATTGACCAGCTAAATTCGCCGCGTTCAATTTCGCCCTGAATTTGCGCTAAACCGGCTTGAATATCCGCTAGTTCTCTGTCGGTCAGAATGCCGATACTGTTTAACATTTGCGCATGAGCCAGTGAGCCTTGAATATCTTGCACCGCCATGCGCTGGTCAAAATCAACCGAGGCGGTAAAAATTTCCACAAACGCATCGGTAGCTTGGGCAAAACGGGCACTGGAAAGCTTTTCGGTATTAACGGAGGTCATATCACAAAATAAGTAAATAGTCTGAAAAGTTGAAATTATACCGTTAAACTAAAAACCATGAACTCAAACCATCAGAAGAATTTTTTGCCCGATTTTTGTTCGTTAAAAATGCTGTTAGCAGTGCTTTTTTTAACGGAGTTGCTGGCTTTTGTGTTGACATTGGCTGTGGACAGCACCGAGATTGGCTTTTTGTCTGAATTTGCCCTGCGATCTTTATTGGCTCTATGGATTGCTTTACCTAGCGCAGTAGCATTGTGTAGCTTGAAAAAAATGTTAAAACACTTGAATAATGGTGTGGTCGGCGCATTGGCTTTTCTGATTATTCAATTTATTTGTCTGCTGATGCTTTGGCTGGTCGTTACGGCTTTACCGCAATCGGAACTATTAATGCCAATGATTGAGGCAAATGAAAAAACCGCTTTTTATGCCCGGACTTTGGGAATTAGCAGTCTGGTTTCGCTGGCCTTTTTGCGCTATCTCTATGTTCTGTTTCAATGGCAGCAACAAGTCGAAGCCAAAGCAACCGCTAAATTAAATGCCTTGCAAGCGCGAATGCGTCCGCATTTTTTGTTTAACAGTCTAAACAGTATCGCCAGTTTGACCCGCCTTAATCCACCGTTAGCTGAAACACTGGTGGAAGACTTAGCCGAGCTGATTCGGGCCAGCATGACCATTGATCAAGCTCTATTAGTACCATTAGCGCAGGAAATTAAACTGGTGGAGCTTTATCTGGCCATTGAAACCCAGCGCTTGGATGAGCGGTTAACCGTTCGCTGGCAACTGGATAAAGTGCCGAAAGATGCGTTACTTCCCCCTTTGAGCCTGCAACCGTTAGTGGAAAACGCCGTGTACTATGGAATAGAGCCAAATCCTGACGGCGGCGAAATTTTAATAACCGGACATTTGCACTATAATCGGCTGTTCATCAGCGTCTCAAATCCGCAAGCCTCAGAGCCTGTCTGCTTGCGTCCAAGCAACCAAATCGCCATTAAAAATTTATCAGCCCGCTTAAGCGGTTGTTTTGACGGTGATGGCTTCTTGCGCGTAGAAAGGGACGACAAAACCTATCACGTGACCCTGGAAATTCCATATCGGACATGAAAATTTTAATAGCCGACGATGAAAAACTGGCGCGATTGCGACTAAATAGCTTGATTGCGGAATGCGGCAATTCTTTTCAAATCGTTGCTGAAGCCAAAAACGGCTTAGAAGCTCTGCAAAAATGGAAACAAACCCAGGCAGAGGTTTTGTTATTGGATATTCGGATGCCGGAACTGGATGGCTTACAAGTGGCGCAGGAAGTGTTGAAATTTGCCCAGCCGCCCGCCGTGATTTTTACCACTGCCTACGACAGCCACGCCCTAGCCGCATTTGAAGCCAATGCGGTTGATTATCTGCTCAAACCCATTCGTAAAGACCGCCTCCAGACTGCGCTACAAAAAGCCCAGATTTTCAAACAAGCGCAATTACAAAGTCTAAAAACCGCGTTGCCATCTGAAAACCGCCGTAGTCATTTATGCGTACAAGTCGCTGGTGATTTACATTTATTGCCGGTCGATGAAATTCTGTATTTTCATGCAGATCAGAAATATGTCACAGCCAGAACCCGCAGCAAAGAATATTTACTCGATGACTCTTTAAAAGCCCTGGAGGAAGAATTTGCGGATTTGTTTTTGCGCATTCATCGCAACGCTTTAGTTTCGTTGCGGCATATTGCGGATTTGCATAAACAGGAAGATGGACAGGTGTTAGTGAAGTTTCACGATTTTGCCGAAACCTTAGCAGTCAGTCGCCGTCTGGTTGCAAAAGTGAAAGCCTGTTTCAAAGATTTCAAACTCAGCAACCTATAAGCAGAAAGAAAAGGTTACAATAATCGTTTTTATTTCACACAAGAAGGATTTATTTTGGCTGAAAAAATCATTCGTATTGCGACTCGCAAAAGTCCGTTGGCATTGTGGCAAGCAGAACATGTTGCCGCGCGTTTGCAGTCGGCGTTTCCTGAGATAAAAACTGAACTGGTTACGATGGTGACGAAGGGCGACAAGATTTTAGACGCACCGTTAGCAAAAGTAGGCGGTAAAGGTTTGTTTGTGAAAGAACTGGAACAGGGTATGTTGGATGGCATTGCCGATATTGCCGTGCATTCGATGAAAGATGTGCCGGTCGAGTTTCCAGAAGGTTTGCATTTAGCGGTGATTTTGGAGCGCGAAGACCCGACCGATGCCTTTGTTTCCAATCGTTATCAAAGTTTGGATGATTTGCCAGCGGATGCCAAAATCGGTACATCAAGTTTGCGCCGCCAATGTCAGATTAAAGAAAAATTCCCAGAAGCTGAAATTTTGTCGCTTAGAGGGAATGTAAATACCCGCTTAGCAAAATTAGATGCCGGTGAATTTGATGCGATTATTTTAGCCAGTGCCGGATTAAAACGTTTAGGTATGGCAAACAGAATCAGGCAATCGCTGCCTGCAAAAGTGAGCTTGCCCGCAATGGGACAAGGCGCCATCGGGATTGAATGTCGGGTTGATGATGTGGAAGTGAATCAAATGCTGCAAGTGTTACATCACGAAGCCACAAATATTTGTGTGCGAGCCGAAAGAACCATGAATGCACGCTTAAACGGCGGCTGCCAAGTGCCAATTGGCGGTTTTGCAGAAATTGCCGGTGAAAAACTATTTATGCGTGGCTTGGTCGGAAACCCTGATGGGACTTTGATTTATCGCTCTGAGCGTAGTGGTTCGATTCATCAAGCAGAAGAAATAGGCGTGGCGATTGCTGAAGACTTATTGGCACAAGGGGCAGACAAAATTTTGCAGGCTCTTTATTCCTAAAGCCAATCTCAATGAACACGTCACTGCATGGGAAACATGTTTTAGTCACCCGCCCCCAACATCAAGCCGCCCCCTTAACGCAATTAATCGCACAATACGGTGGAGAAGCCATTGGCTTTCCAACCTTAGAAATTGTCCCTGTAACAAATCTTGAAGCAAACAAACAACAACTGAAAAATCTCAAAACTTATCAGTGGCTTATTTTTGTCAGTGCAAATGCGGTAAATTTTGCAGTTGCGGCAAATAATGGGAAAATAGGCCATTTGACACAAACAAAGATTGCAGCAGTCGGCAAAGCCACAGCAAAAGCCTTGCAAACTATTGGTTTAACCGTTGATTTACTGCCGGAAACAGGATTCAACAGCGAGGCATTATTAGCATCCGAAGACTTGCAACAAGTAGAAAACCAGCAAGTTTTGATTGTGCGCGGCGTAGGCGGACGGGAAACTCTAGCAGATGAATTAAAAAAACGCGGGGCAAAAGTTGATTATTGGCAAGTATATCAACGGCAGATCGGAGAGCGTCGTGTAGGGAAAGAGTGTCTTCGCCTGTGTAGATCTCGGTGGTCGCCG
>CAIQWF010000022.1 GCA_903875455.1 uncultured Pseudomonadota bacterium | reverse complement strand
TCAGCCTCGACATCATCGAAGTGAGCCGCACATTCTACATCGTTAAAATTATTTGTCAACATTATTTTCAAATCTTTTTAACTTTCCCTCTTTGCAGAAGCGGCAACTGCGAAAGAGATGTGCATTATACAGAGCTTATTTTTTTCGTCAAGTTTTTATTTTAAATTGAAGCTTAATCTTCAAACTGAACACTATACAATCGCGAATACGCCCCATTTTTTTCAATCAACTCCTGATGCGTACCACGCTCGACAATCTGTCCTTTATCAATCACCAAAATCAAATCCGCATGTTCAATGGTCGACAACCGATGCGCAATAATAATCGAGGTTCGCCCCTGCACCACCTCTTTCAACGCCTTTTGAATCTGCCTCTCCGATTCCGTATCCAATGCCGAAGTCGCCTCATCCAGAATCAACAACGGCGCATCTTTCAACAAAGCCCGTGCAATCGCCAACCGCTGCTTTTGCCCGCCGGACAATTTCACTCCGTTTTCACCGATTTCAGTCGCCAAACCTTGCGGCAATTTATCAATAAAATCGCCGGCATACGCTCGCGTTGCGGCTTGCTGAATTTTTTCCAGCGGCGCATCCGCCAAACCACCATAGGCAATATTATTCGCCACACTGTCATTAAACAAAGTCACCTGCTGCGTTACCATTGCAATTTGCGCTCTCAAATTACTCAATTGATAGTCAGAAATCTCCACCCCATCCAATAAAATTCTACCCTGTGAATGTGGATAAAACCGCAAAATCAAATTCGTCACCGTGCTTTTGCCGCCGCCGGAAGCCCCAACTAACGCAATCGTTTGTCCTGGCAAAGCTTTAAAACTGACATTCGTCAACGCCAAATCTTTACTGTTCGGATAAGAAAACGACACATTTTCAAATTCCAACAGCCCCCGTGCTCGTGCCGTCTGGTAAGTTCCGGCATCAACCTCATCTTCTTCATCAAGAATTTCAAACAAACTTTGCGCGGCGCTAATTCCCTTTTGCACAATACTATTGGCATCACTTAACTGCCGTATCGGTTTCGGCAACAAAAAAGCCGCAGTCAAATAACCAACAAAGCCGCCTGCACTGACTTTTTCCATGAAAAACAGCGTCAAATACATCAATCCCGACAAGGCACAGCCAATCAACAATTGCAGCAACGGGTTATGAATCGCCGTCGTAGTCGCTAATTTTAAATTCTGTTTGCTATTATCTAAGCTGCTTTCCAGAAAACGCTTTTTTTCGTAATCCTTGCCACCGTAACTGCGCACCACCCGATGTCCTGTCACCAGTTCCGAAGTAATATGTGACATATTGCCAACTGAATCCTGAATCAAGCGACTTAGTCTGCGCAGCCGTTTACTCACATAACTGACCATCAGCGCAATGACCGGGGCAATCGCCAGAAAAACCAGCGACAATTTCCAGTCGCTGTAAAACAGATAAATCAGCAAGCCTAACGCGGTTAAACCTTCCCGCACAAAAGTGCGTATCGCCTCGGTAGTAGCCTCTGTCACCTCGCGGACGTTATAGGTAATCACCGACATCATTTGGCCGCTGTTATGGCTGTCGAAATAGGCGGTCGGCAGTTGTGCATATTTGTTAAAAACATCACAACGTAATTTATGCACCACGCTGGTTCCCACTTTCGCCAGAAAAAATCCGCCTAAAAAGGTTCCGACACCGCGCACAAAAATCAGCCCGACAAAAAACACCGGCAACCACAGCATTTTTTCCCGGTTTTGCGCCTGCAAAATATCAATAATGTTTTTAATCAAGGTCGCAAACAGCGGCTCGGTCGCAGCATACATTAAATATCCCAGGGTGCTGATCGCAAACGATTTCCAAAAAGGAATCACATAGCCAAAAAGCCGTTTATAAGTTGCCGCCCCACTGTCTTTGCGATTTATTTCAGATTGCCCCATGCCGAGATGATTCCTAAAGTGAATTAAGTAATGTGAAAAATTGAGCAGTGTAAACTAACAATCACGGTAAAATAACTTTATTTTCTTTTTCTGTTAGTAAACTGCGGATGAATCAAAGCAAACGTTTGGAGATTTTTAGCCGTTTAGCGGTTGCCATTCCTGAACCGACCACGGAGTTAATTTATAACTCACCATTTGAATTATTAATCGCGGTGGTGTTATCCGCACAAGCCACAGATAAAAGCGTCAACAAAGCGACAGCAAAACTGTTCCCTGTCGCCAATACCCCGCAAAAAGTTCTGGCTTTGGGCGAAACCGGTTTAAAGGAATACATCAAAACCATTGGTCTATATAATAGTAAAGCGACAAACATTATTAAACTTTGCCAAAGTTTGCTGGAAAAACACAACGGACAAGTGCCGCAAACCCGGGAACAGCTGGAAGCTTTGGCCGGTGTCGGACGCAAAACCGCCAACGTATTGTTAAATACTGCTTTCGGTCAACCCACAATTGCGGTGGACACTCATATCTATAGAGTGGCGAATCGCACCGGTCTGGCAATCGGCAAAAATGTACTGGAAGTGGAAACCAAACTGGATAAAACCGTCCCTAAACAGTTCAAGCAGGACGCACATCATTTGTTAATTTTGCATGGCCGTTATACCTGTATCGCCCGAAAACCACGCTGCGGCAGTTGTGTCATTGAAGATTTATGCGAATTTAACGAAAAACAAAATCTGTAAAGTTGCAGTTCTGTATAAAACGTTGTAAAAACAATCTTTTTAAAACAATAACATCCTATCCATCCTAACATTTGAGGAATACTTATGAAAAAAATGAATAAAACTTCGTTAGCTACAGTGATTGGCGCGGCTGTCGTTTCAAGCTTTGCATCGAGTGCCAATGCAGAATCCAATCCATTCGTAATGAATGAATTAAGCAGCGGCTATATGCAGCTTGCGGTTGCTGACACAGCGGCAACTCCAATGCCTGCGGCGAAAACTACAACCCCAGCGGTTGCAAAACCAGCCACCAAAACCGGCGGCACTTGTGCAGAAGGCAAATGTGGCGAAATGATGAAAGCAGCGGCAGCGGCTCCAGCAGCGAAAACCGAAGAAGGTAAATGCGGCGAAGCCAAATGCGGGGCGATGATGCAGGATGGCAAAATGAAAGCCGGTATGGAAATGATGTGCGGCGCCATGATGAAAGGCAAAGAAGGTTCTTGCGGTGATATGGCAGGCAAGCCAGCAGCAGCCCCAGCTCCGGCGGCTCCAGCAAAAGCGGCAGAAGCTTCTGCCCACTCAATGATGGATGGCGACAAAATGAAAGCCGGCATGGAAATGATGTGCGGTGCCATGATGAAAGGCAAAGAAGGCGCTTGTGGTGATATGGTCGCTCCTGCCGCTGCACCCGCGCCCGTAGCTGTTGCCGCTCCGGCTCCTGCAAAGGCTGCGGCTCCTGCCAAACCCGCAGCGGCTCCCAAAAAACCGGCGGCTCCAGCTCCAGCAGCGGCTCCAGCAAAAGCTACTGCAAACAAAGTGGTTGAAGGCCAATGTGCCGCAGTGAAAGAAGAAACTCACGATGCACAAAAGCATGAAGTCAACAAAGCCAACGCGCCTTGGGGCAACCGCAAAAAAATCGTTAATCCTTAATTGATGCCCTGACCTTCCTGGCTTTAAACCCCAGGAAGGTTTCACTTGCGTTTTACAGGTACACAAAATGCGCACCACACAAAATCTTCTGCACGGCGCGGGTTTAGGCTTACGGCGAGCTTTCCTGTCTGAAATTGTTGAAAATCCGCCCCAGGATGTTGATTTTTACGAAGTCGCCCCTGAAAACTGGATTACCATCGGCGGCAAACTCGGCAAACAGTTTCGCGCCATGACCGAGCGTTTTGATTTTGTCGCTCACGGTTTATCGCTTTCAATTGGCAGCTCCGACCCTCTGGATGAAACCTTTGTCCGGGAAGTAAAAAATTTCATCGCCACCCATCAAATCAAGTTTTACAGCGAACACTTAAGCTATTGCAGCCACGAGGGCCATCTTTACGATTTAATGCCGATTCCATTCACCAGCGAAGCCGTAACCCACGTTGCCCAGCGTATCAAGCGGGTGCAGGACATTCTCGAACAAAAAATCGCCATCGAAAATGTTTCCTACTATGCCGCTCCCGGTCAGGAAATGAACGAGATTGATTTTTTCAATGCTGTCGTCACCGAAGCGGATTGCGATGTGTTGATTGATATCAATAATATCTACGTCAACAGCGTCAATCACGGTTACGATGCGCTGGCTTTTTTAAAGGCGATTCCAGCCAAACGCATCAGTTACGCCCACATTGCCGGACATTATGTTGAAGCGGATGATTTTCTGGTCGACACCCACGGCGCTACCGTAATTGATCCGGTTTGGAGTTTGCTGGCCAAAGCTTACGAATTATATGGCGTGTTCCCGACCTTGCTGGAACGGGATTTTAATATTCCCTCTCTGACGAATCTGGTCGATGAAGTCAATACCATAAAAAGCATTCAAACGGCGTGGAGCAATGAACATGCAAGACAAACTGCTTAACCAGCCAAGTTTTCAGCTCACGCAACAGCAGTTTGCCGCCTATATCAGAAATCCACAGCACCATCCTGTGCCTGCCAACGTTAAACCGGAACGGATGGCGGTATATCGCGAGCTGTTTTTTAATAATGTAGAAAGTTTTTTAAGTACCGGCTTTCCGGTGCTGCGGCGGATTTTGTCCGATACACAATGGCAGGAACTGGCTGAAGACTTTTTCGCCCGTCATCAAAATCAGTCGCCTTATTTTTCCGAGATTTCTGAAGAATTTTTAGAGTTTTTACAAAACGAACGCCACAATCCGGCTGATTATCCGTTTCTGTTGGAACTGGCTCATTATGAATGGGTAGAAATGGCTCTCTCAATTGCCCAGGAACAAGCTCCGCCGTTTACTGAATATATTGATGATTTTCTCAGCCAAAAAGTAATTGTTTCACCTCTTGCCTGGCCGCTGGCCTACCAATATCCGGTGCATCAGATTTCACCGGATTTTTTACCGACCGAACCGCCGGCGCAGCCGACTTATTTGATTGTCTATCGCGGTTGGGATGATGAAGTGCATTTTATCCAGATTTCGGCAATTACCTTCCGGCTTTTGCAAGTCATTGCAGAAAATCCAGAATCAACCGTTTCTGCCTGTCTGAAACAGGTCGCCGTTGAAGCCTGCCATCCTGAGCCCGAACTGATTGTGAGTGGCGGTTTGGATGTTCTGCAACAGTTATTCAACAAAAGCATTATTGCTTTGCATTAATCTTTTTAGAAAACAACGTCCGATGCAGACCTCGTATGCTTAAGCGCAATCGAAGTCAGCATCAGCGTTTTACAGCGCTTATGCTTTTGGCGGCACATAGCCTTGCGGCATTTCAAAGTTTCCGGCAAACAAAAACTTTTGCCGCTCTTCTTCCAAAAATTTTCTGGCTTTGGGGTCAAAACTTGCCAGTCGATGCTCATTAATCAGCATAGTCTGCATTTTCAGCCAGTCCTGCCAGGCCTGTTTAGACACAGAATCAAAAATCTGTTGACCTTTTGCCCCAGGAAACGGCGGCGCATCCAATCCCTCAGCTTCTTTGCCCAATTTTACGCAATTCACCATTCGTGTCATTTTCTATTCCTCGTTATCATGTAAATCCTGCAACAATCGTGTAACCGGCGCAGGCAGTGCTAAAGTTTGAATCTGGTTGAAGTTATACCAGAGTTGCCGGTCCGATTCCATCACACGGTTTGCAGGGTTATCGATGAAAAGCAGTAGCGGCGTGTAATCTAAATGGTAATGGGAAAAAGTATGTCGTTGAACTGGAAAAATCGTTTCATCTCGACAGATAAAATTATTTTCCATACACCAGGCACGGGCTGAGGCTAAATCGGCAAACTCCGGCAAACTCCAAAGCCCGCCCCAAATCCCTTGCGGGGGCCGTTTTTCCAGCAGAATTTGCTGCTGATTATCTTGCAGCAATAAGAACACGCTGGTTTTTACCGGAATTTTTTTACTCGGTTTTGGCGTTGGCAAAACTGCGGTTTTTCCATCCCGTTTTGCCAGACAAAATTCAGCGACTGGACAGGCAAGACAAAAGGGCTTGCTGCGTGTGCAAACAGTTGCGCCCAAATCCATCATGGCCTGAGTGTAATCAGCAACGCGCTGTTTGGGGGTATAAAACGCGCTGATTTCCCATAACCGCTGATTGATTTTTGCTTCGCCGCTCCAGCCTTCGATACCACAAAATCGGGCAAACACACGCCGAACATTTCCGTCTAAAATCGGCGCCGACTGTTGAAAGGCAATGCTTAAAATCGCTCCGGCGGTTGACAGTCCTATGCCCGGCAATGCGGTTAAATCCTGCAAACGGTTCGGAAATTCACCACGCTCTAAGATTGATTTTGCGGCTTTATGTAAATTTCTGGCGCGAGCGTAATAGCCCAATCCGGCCCAATGTTGCAAAACCTCGTCCAAAGCTGCACTAGCAAGGCTTTCCACATCAGGAAAAGTTTCCATAAAGCGATTGAAATACGGAATCACCGTAGCAACCTGAGTTTGTTGCAGCATGATTTCGGATACCCAAACCCGATACGGTGTAACCGGCTGCTGCCAGGGTAAATCCTTGCGGCCATGCTGGTCGAACCAGCCTAAAACCTGGCTCTGGAAAACTTGCGCTTCTAGGCTCAATCTGTTTTACAAGCCACTAAAAACGCGACTTGCCGCATCCAAGGTTTGCGTTAAATCTTTATCCGAATGCGCAGCAGAAACAAATCCCGCCTCAAACGCAGACGGCGCCAAATAAACGCCTTCTGCCAGCATGGCATGAAAAAAGCGTTTGAATAACGCCTGATCGCATTGCATCACCTGAGAGAAACGGCTGATTTTTTCTTCCTCACTGAAAAACAAACCGAACATGCCGCCGACATAATTTACGCTCATCGCAATGCCTGCATGTTTTGCCCGTTCTTGCATCGCCAAAACAAAGTTTTTGGTTTTATCGCTCAACTGCTGATAAAAATCAGGCGCAGAAATTAACTCCAGGGTTTTTAACCCCGCTGCCATTGCCACAGGATTGCCTGACAAGGTGCCGGCCTGATAAACAGAACCCAAGGGCGCGATACATTCCATAATTTCTCGCTTGCCGCCAAAGGCGCCAACCGGCATTCCGCCGCCAATCACTTTTCCCAGCGTGGTTAAATCGGGTTTCAGATGGAACAGCTCTTGGGCGCCTCCCAATGCCACCCGAAAGCCGGTCATCACTTCATCGAAAATCAGCACACTGCCGTATTGATCGCAAACTGCGCGTAAGGTTTCCAAAAATCCGGCTTCCGGCGGGATGCAATTCATATTGCCCGCGACCGGCTCAACAATGATACAGGCGATTTTTTCACCAATTTCGGCAAAAGTCTGTTTCACCATTTCGCTGTCGTTATAAGTCAAGGTCACGGTTTGCGCCGCTAACGCTGCCGGAACACCTGCCGAACTGGGTACGCCTTGGGTTAATGCCCCGGAACCGGCTTTCACTAATAACGAATCAGAATGACCGTGATAACAACCTTCAAATTTCACAATAATATCGCGTCCGGTATAGCCGCGAGCCAGGCGAATCGCACTCATGGTGGCTTCGGTACCGGAACTGACCATCCGTACCAGTTCAATGGATGGCATTAATTCGCAGACTTTCTCCGCCATTAAAGTTTCCAGTTCCGTCGGCGCACCAAAACTCAAGCCCTTTTCTGCTGTCGCCTTTACTGCGGCAATCACTTCCGGGTGCGCATGACCCAGCACCATAGGCCCCCAGGAGCCGACGTAATCGATGTAGCATTTGTTCTCGCTGTCGAAAATATAGGCGCCGCTGGCATGGTCGATATAAACGGGAGTACCGCCTACGCCGCTAAATGAGCGAACGGGCGAATTGACCCCGCCGGGAATTACTTTTTTGGCATGGCTAAATAAATCAGTTGCGTGTGTCATGTTTTTATCTCTTGGAGTTTATTTATCCGCGAAAGGATAGCGGCAGCGGTAGAGAGTATCAAGTTAAGCTTTGGGGTTAAACTAGGTTGTGTTGACATTTCATCGCAGCCAAATCAAAGCAGAAACAAAACGTAAAAAATCCCATGTAGTTTTTGGCCAATTTTTCAAATCTGGAAAATATCCGTCTGTAGTCCTTGGTTTTGCAAAAAAGCATTCAATCAAATGCCGCTCTTTATAAACAAACCAATCACATTCACGCGGCTCAAGGCGGTTGCAACGAGGCGAAAAACCGCCTGCATTCCACGCGCTTCAATAACTTGCACAAACGCACGCTGTCCGTAGCCTTTATCACCGACCTTGGCGCCTTCTGGTGTTAAAGCGGCGAGTGGAAACAGCAAGGTGTAAAAGTCATTTTATCGTTACGGGCATTAATTCAATCGAAATGCCGGTGGGCGCAATTTTGGAGTCAAGTTGACCAACTCCATGTTTCTGTTTGTGGTTAAAAAGTCCATTTTATAAAGTCAGCCCCCTCCCTAGGTGAACACTGACAAACTGATTTTACTTACGCTTTCCGGCATGAGGTGGCCGTTTAGCGTGGGGATAATGAGGCTTACGCGCGGTTTTTTTCTCAGGCTCTATAACATCGAGTAACCACTCAGGATCAATTGGGCTAACCAGCACTTTCTGTTCAATGTAATCTTCAATATCGGGCATGGAATAAGCGTATTCCTCACAAATAAAACTGATAGCCTCGCCTTTTGCGCCAAAGCGTGCAGTTCTGCCGATTCGATGGACATAATCTTCGGGCTCCTGCGGCAAATCATAATTAATCACATGCGAGACATCGGCAATATGCAAGCCGCGTGCGGCCACATCGGTGGCAATCATCAAGGTTAATTTGTTGTTCTGAAAATCGGCCAGCAAGCGTTGGCGTTTTTCTTGCGCTACATCGCCGCTTAACACAGCCGCTTTATAACCATTGGCATTCAAATAATCATAAAGCTGTTCGGCACAGCGTTTAGTATTCACAAAAATGATGCTACGCTGCGGCTGGCAATGCTTTAATACCCCTAATAACAACGGGATTTTTTGCTCATTGGCGGGACAAAATGCGGTTTGTTTAATGGACGTGGAAGTGACTTCTTCGGTTTCAATTTTCACCATCACCGGATTATTCATGTGCTCGTAAGCCAGTTCAGTGACTTTGTAGGACAAGGTGGCAGAAAACAGCAAATTCAGACGTTTCTCAGCTTCGGGCATTCTTCTCAGCAAAAAACGAATATCAGCAATAAAACCCAAATCAAACATCCGGTCAGCTTCATCCAGTACCATCACCTGAATATTGTCCAGGGTAAAGGCTCGCTGTTTATAAAAATCAATAATCCGCCCCGGTGTGCCGATAATAATGTCGATATTGCCTTTAAAACTGTCCAGCTGTTTTTGATAATCGGTGCCGCCGTAAATCAGGGCAAACTTCAAATTAAGATATTTTCCGAGTAACAGTGCATCTTTGTGAATCTGAATTGCCAGTTCGCGGGTCGGAGCAAGAATAATGGCGCGGGGATTTTTGATTTTTTCACTTTCATCGTTGATTAAATGCTGAAAGGTCGCCAGCAAAAAAGTCGCTGTTTTGCCGGTTCCGGTTTGCGCTTGTCCGGCAATGTCTTTACCACGCAGTGATAATGGCAAGGACTTATCCTGAATTGGCGTACAATTGATAAAACCGGCCTCTGTTAGTCCTTGCAGGATAACATCGGATAATTCCAGGTTAGCGAATCGTGTTTGAGTTAAATGTGTCGTATTCATGGTTGATAGCATAACTTAAAAATCAGTTTGGCTGAAATTGATTGACAAAATAACGCTATCCCTCCTATAGTTTTGTTTTTGTAAATTTTGGAGAAATAGTGTGAGCGACTCAGTCCTTCATGTAACTGATAGTGATTTTAACGAAGTTGTGCTTAAAGCTGGCGGTCCTGTGTTGGTTGACTATTGGGCTGAATGGTGTGGGCCTTGCAAAATGATTGCTCCGGTTCTGGATGAAATTTCCAAGGATTATGCGGGCAAACTAACCGTTGCCAAACTGAATATTGATGACAATCCAAATACTCCTTCACATTACGGCGTTCGTGGCATTCCTACCCTGATGCTGTTCAAAAACGGCGAAGTGGAAGCTACCAAAGTCGGAGCTTTAACCAAATCACAATTAGCTGCTTTTATTGATAGCAATATTTAATTCCCCCGTTTTTTCTAAGTCCGTCATGAAATAATATTTGGACGGGCTTGGAAGCTTACGTTATAATCCTCAGGCGTTCATATCAGTACGCTCATAAATCACCGTAGTAAACACCCCAAAAAAAACGTAAAGACAAATTCTTTGTCATATCGGTTTTTCACCGCTTTTACCCTATCGTATCTTCAAGTTCCCTTAATATATGAATCTTACCGAGTTAAAATTAAAACCAATCAACGAAGTTATTGAAATAGCAGAATCTTTAGGGCTGGAAAATGTAGCCCGCATCCGCAAACAAGAATTAATTTTTGCCATCCTAAAAGCACAAGCCAAAAGCGGCGAAGATATCCACGGAGATGGCGTTTTAGAAATTTTACAGGACGGCTTTGGTTTTTTACGTACTCCCGGTTGTTCTTATCTCGCAGGCCCTGATGACATCTACGTTTCGCCCAGTCAAATCAGACGATTTAACCTGCGCACCGGCGACACCATCAGCGGCACAATTAGGCCGCCGAAAGATAATGAACGTTATTTCGCAATGCTTAAAGTTGAGCAGATCAACTACGAATCGCCTGAAAATACCAAAAACAAAATCCTGTTTTCCAATCTCACCCCCTTGTTCGCCAACGAACGATTTATCCTGGAACAGGGCAACGGCACTAGCGAAGATTTAACCAGCCGAATTATTGATTTAATTGCCCCGATCGGCAAAGGTCAGCGCGGCTTGATTGTCTCGCCGCCCAAAGCCGGTAAAACCATGATTCTGCAAAGCATTGCCCATGCGATTGCGGAAAACAATCCTGAATGTTATTTAATCGTGCTGTTAATTGACGAACGCCCGGAAGAGGTGACGGAAATGCAGCGTTGTGTGCGTGGCGAGGTGGTTTCCAGTACCTTTGACGAACCCGCCAGCCGTCATGTTCAGGTTGCCGAAATGGTGATTGAAAAAGCCCGTAGAATGGTTGAGCATAAACACGACGTAGTTATTTTGTTAGACTCGATTACCCGTTTGGCCCGTGCTTACAACATGGTAGTGCCCTCATCGGGAAAAATTTTATCCGGCGGTGTCGATGCCAATGCCCTGGAAAAACCGAAACGTTTCTTTGGTGCGGCGCGTAATATTGAAGAAGGCGGCAGTTTGACCATTATCGCTACGGCATTGATTGATACCGGCTCACGCATGGATGAGGTGATTTTTGAAGAGTTTAAAGGCACCGGCAACATGGAGCTGCATTTAGACCGCAAAATCGCCGAAAAAAGGGTTTATCCCGCCATTAATATCAACCGTTCCGGTACCCGCCGCGAAGAATATCTGGTTAATCCAACCGAATTGCAACAAACCTGGATTTTGCGCAAGATTTTGCAACCGATGGATGAAATCGCGGCCTCTGAATTTTTACTCGGTAAACTGAAAGATTTCAAAACCAATGCCGAGTTTTTTGCCTCGATGAAGCGTTAATCGCCCGGCAAACTTGCCCTCGCGAAAATCAGGAGTCTAATAACCGTAAAGCCATTAGACTCCCTTTCAATCTCGCCCTGTTCTTGTCTTGTTCCCAGTCAAATGTTGGTTTAACATTACCGACAGCTTGTTGATTTGCGGCATACTGTTTTTTCTTGCTTTATTTGAAGTGTTCCGCCGCAGAATTTTCGCCTTCCACCAAACAGACCACAGGACAAACAGCATGAGACGACTCCCGATTTACATAGTGATTGATACTTCCGGCTCTATGAACGGCGAGCCGATTGCTTCAGTGAATGTGGGGCTGCAAGCGATGGTGCACGCCTTGCGCCAGGATCCGCACGCCTTGGACTCAGTGCATTTGTCGCTGATTACCTTTGATAACGAAGTGAAGGAAATTTTCCCTTTGACTCCGCTTGACCAGGTACAAGTTCCTGAAATTACCTGCCCCAAATCCGGTGCCACCAATTTGGGGGCGGCATTGGAATTAACCATTAATTCCATCGAAAAAAATGTCCAACGCAGTTCTGCCGACCACAAAGGTGACTGGCGGCCAATGCTGTTTCTGATGACTGACGGCGCCCCTTCTGATACGGCTTGCTTTAACGCGATGGTGACAAAAATCCGCAATGGCCAGTTCGGCAAAATCATCGCCTGCGCGGCTGGGCCGAAAGCCAAAGAAGAATTCCTAAAACAAATCACCGATACCGTAGTCAGTTTGGACACCACAGATAGCGCGGCGTTTGCCAGTTTCTTTAAATGGGTTTCTGCCAGCGTTGAACAAACCAGCGGTGCGGCGGCATCAAACAATACCACGCCATTACCCCCGCCACCTGCCGAAATCCAAGTGGTGATTTGAAGGAGCTGCCATGCGTCGTTTACCGGTATTTCTGATTTTAGATGTTTCAGATTCGATGATAGGCGAGCCGCACCGTTATCTGGAAGCGGGGGTGGAGGCTTTGACCCGCAAATTGCGCCAAGACCCGCAAGCCTTGGAAACCGTGCACTTGTCGATTATCGCCTTTGCCGGGCAAGTCAAAACTATCGTACCGCTGATTGATTTACCCACGTTTTATCCGCCCAAATTACCGATTGGCTCTGGCTCATCGGTAGGTGCGGCTTTAGAACACTTGATGAACGAAATTGATAAAAACGTCATTCCAACCACGCCTACCCAAAAAGGCGACTGGAAACCGGTGATTTATTTTCTCACCGACGGCAAACCAACGGACAAATATCAGGAGGCTATAAAAAAATGGCAGGAACATTATGCCAAACGCTGCCAGATGATTGTGATTGGCCTGGGGCAATATGCCGATTTGTCGGCACTGGCCAGCATTGCTAATGACGCTTTTGTTTATAACGGCGAACAGGAAGCCGATTTTGCCCGTTTTATTCAGTGGATGACGCTATCGGTAAAATCGCAAAGTGTCGCAGTGGACAAAAACCAGAATTCCACTGGCTGCGTATCGCTGGAAAAAGCCGGTGGTTTTCTGGAGAAATTTGATTTTAACAGCACTTATTCCGATCAGGATTGCGTAGTGTTTGTTGGCCGCTGTCAGAAATTTAAAAAACCGTATCTGATTAAGTACGACCGGATGCCATCTTTGACGGAAATGGGCTTGAATCTGTCCAAAAACAAGGATGAACAAAAACTGTTTCACGTCACCGGCTGTTATCCGATTGATGAAGATTATTTCGCCTGGTCAGAAAGTAAAGAGCATGTGAATCCGGTGATTAATGTCAAAAGTCTGGTTGGCGGCGTTGGCTGTCCTTATTGCGGCAATTATTACGCTTTAGGCGTGTGTATGTGCGGCTCGGTATTTTGTGTCGGCGAAGGCGCAGATGCCCAATGTCCCTGGTGCGACACCCATTTACAGATGCAGTTCGGCAGTGACAGCGAAGGCTTTGAGGTGACGAGGTCGAAAGGATGAGCCGTTCGCACTATGTTGCGGATTTAAAGCTTTGTCTGGAGTTATTATCGCGTTGCGAGATTTATCCTGATTTACAGCAACTGGAACATTTTTTAGCGGATGAAAAACATCTTGAATTGCTCAATCAATGTTCATTATCAATAAAAACGGCCTGGGAAAACAGTGTCGCTGCTGATTTGACTACCGAACAAATCCCTGTTGCACTGTTGAACGATTCTAAGCCGGAAATAACATCAGCAACCGTCGTTGACCTGAAAAAACATACCGAAACAGCAGACTTGTCAGGTTATGAAAATACGGAAAGTCTGGCAGAAAAAACAGCGGAGGCAGAAGCCTTGAGAATAAATCAGCCACAACCGCTTGTGCGGTTCAAATTGCCTAATGCCACGGTTGGAAAAAACTATCAAGGACAGCTGGAATGGACAAGTCCGAAACCGCTTACACTTTTGGCAATCAATGGACTGGATAAATTGGGATTATGTTTCGATGTAGCTTCAAATATTGTCGCCGGTGAGCCGGAAATTGCCGGCGAACACACTTTAAGCATTAGTTATCAACAAGATGACGATTCAACTCAAACCATCCAAACGGCACAATTAACTCTGGTTATTAACAGCGACCCCAGAAGCCTGTGGAAAAACATTCCTTCTGATACTGCCGTGCCATTTTGGAAGGCCGATAGCCATTTTGCCGGGAAAACCGGACTTGCCAACTGGAAACTTGTGGCCGCCAGCAAACGCGGCCGCTCTCACGCTCATGTCGGCAGTTGTCGCGATGATGATTTTGCCCTGCAAGTGGATAACAAAAGTTTATGGCAGATTTTAGCGGTCGCGGATGGTGCGGGCAGCAGTGAATTTTCCCGCCAAGGTGCCCGAATTGCAGCGCATAACAGCGTCGAAATTTTAAACTCCCAGTTGCAACAGGCTAATCCTGCTTTGGATGAGTTGATTGAACGCTGGCAAGTTGATAAAAATACGGATAATGAAACGGCGTTACAGCGGGCTTTAGTTGAAATATTCAGTGCTGCGCTGAGTAGCTCAATCGAAATGATACAGTCATTAGCGAAACAGCAGCAGATTAGCTATCGGGATTTTTATTCCACGTTATTAATTGCCGCGCATAAAACTTTCCCGAAGGGTGAGTTTATCGTGGCTTATTGGATAGGTGATGGCGGCTTGGCAGTTTACAACGCCGGGCAAGCGGTTGAATTATTAGGTATCAGTGACAGCGGCGAATATGCCGGCCAAACCCGCTTTCTGGATAAAAATGCCCTTGAGGGCGATGATTTATTAAAGCGGCTGCGTTTTAATTCGCAAAAAACTTTCACAGCCTTAATTTTAATGACGGACGGCATCACCGACCCGCTGTTTGAAACCGATAATAACCTTCGCGCTTTGGGTTATTGGGATAAGTTATGGCAACAAATCCAGCCCAAGCTTGAAGAAAATCCTGAACTGAGCGGCCAAAACTTGATGGAGTGGTTGGATTTCTGGTCGCTGGGCAATCATGATGACCGCACCATTGCCTTGATTTATCGTTAATAAAATCAGTTCTCTTAGCTAACTTTCCTTTCCTGTCATGACTCATCTCTCAACTGTCAGTCAAAACCGCATCGCCCAATTTGCCGCCCGCTTTGAAATGCAGGCCGACGGCTCGGTGGTTTATTATCATCCTGACCGGGCAACCGGTGGTTTACCTTGTACCCTGGCGGAAGCAGAACAGCTGATTCAGGATTATGCCAAAAATTATTCGCGTTCCAGGCAATGGATGACGTATTGGGCGATTGCCAGCGGCATAACATTAGGGATATTGGAGGCCAGCGAAGTCTGGACGACAACGCGCTGGATGCAATTTCTCATCATCCTGGCACCTTTTCCTTTGCTGATTTATGGCGGGTATCAGGCTGGATTGGCGCCTTTGCGGTTGTTGGGAACTCGCTTGCATTGTTCACCGCCGCGCAGTGCGGAAAGTGCGTTCTGGCATCGGGTTTATGCGTTGCCCGGCAGTCTATTCATCGCCATGACACTACCGAGCGTGGGATTGCTGTATTACGCCATGAAAGACGGCTGGGAAACGTTAAGTCTTGGCTCTGTTTTGATTATTGCTGTAAACACTTTAATGACCTGTATTTGGCTTTATGCGCGGACGGGACGTTGGCGATAGCGATTAATTCTGAACTGCTCTGCGGTTTGCGGTATTTTGGCGATGTGCCACAGGTTGAAGATAATGCCGCTAATCCCGCTAATCCCGCCGGTACGCCTGAGTTTATGTTTCACCCGGTTGAACCTCGAATGGTGCGGGTCAGTGCCTCCGTCAAATTTTAAAAACTAACTACCAATCCATATCATGACCGGTTTTTCCGTTTATCAAGCACAAGCTTTTCACCCGCAGCTAGTCAATCATTGCACAAATGGCAGTTTGCGGATTGATAACCTGTCATTACTGTTTTCATCGCCGGAAATAGAACTGAAACTGCCGTTGCAAGGTTTGCGGCTGCGTGAAGGCGGTAGTGATAACCTGCTGTTTTTCAGTCACCCAAGCATTGAGCATTGTGAAGTTTGCACCAAAGATCATCGGATTTTGACCGAGTCCGCGCTGTTAAAAATGCCTGAATTAGCTGCGCAAGTGCAGAAAATTCAGCGTAAAAGTTTAACCTTGCTGGGGTTTATGGCCGCGACAGTACTAATAATCGCGCTATTAGGCTGGGGAATGATGACGGGCTTTTCCTCGCTGGCGCATGTTGTGGTGAAAAACATTCCGCCTGAATGGGAAAAGAATCTGGGTGAAGCCAGTTTTGCCCAAATCAAGCAACAACAAGTGGTGCTGCAAAATCCTGATCTGGATAAACAACTGAAAACTTTTACCGAAAAATTAACCGCTCACATTAAAGATAGTCATTATCCGTTTCAGATTGCGGTGGTGAAAAATCCCGATGTGAATGCGTTTGCATTACCGGGCGGCTATATTGTCATCAACAGCGGATTGATTGAAAAAGCGGAACAGGGCGAAGAGGTGTTGGGGGTATTGGCGCACGAAATCGCCCATGTCACACGCCAACATGGTTTGCAAAATGTGGTGAAATCAGCGGGAATTTATCTGACCGTGCAAGCGTTATTCGGTGACACGGGCGGCTTGTTACAGATGTTAACCGATGCGGCACCGATGTTATTGGCACAAAAATATTCCCGTGATTTTGAGCGCGAAGCCGACCAGGTTGGGCTGGAATATTTGGTCGCTGCACAGATTAATCCACAAGGTATGGTCAGTTTTTTCCAGAAATTGCAGGACACTTATAAAGACACGCCGATGGAAAATCTCGATAAATCCTTAAGCTGGCTGAGTACGCATCCTGCGACCCGCGACAGAATTGAGGAGTTACAGGAACAACTTGAAGATGTACGGGTTGAGAATCCGCAAAAGCTGGAGAGGGATTTTCAGAGCTTGAAACAGGCGTTGAGTCAAACTCAGGTTTAGTTTGACTTGTTCCCACGCGCTGCGTGGGAACAAGGGAATATGAGAAAAACTATTTTGGAGAGTTGTTTGGTGAAAAATTAAAACCTTCTTCTTGAATTTTCTTTTGCATGTTGCTTGGCAATTGAATGTCTTCTTGAGTTTGCTGTCCCAAAACTAACTCGCCCTTATCGTTTAAACAACCACAATCTGCATTTAATGGATGTTCATCAGGTGTTATACAAATACCTGACTCAGTTTTACATAGATTGCTCGTAGTTTTTACCTCGGTTTGATTGGATTTACTAATATTAGAATTGGAAGGTATTGGGTTATCAAGTGATCCAATTTTTCCGAGTAAATCAATTACCTTCTTAGTCTCACAAATCGTTCCAGCAGCACCTTCACTGACCACTAAACACCCTGCTTCAACAAGTCGTTCTGTAAAATTGTGTGTTGATGCAGAAAGCCCTGCAACTTTAATATGGGATTCGGTTGGACCAACTTTAATGCTTTGACCTTTATAAATAATTACAACAGGTGGAATGTTTTTTAAAGGCTTGAGTACAACTTCAACTGGTTTTTTTATAGTTGTGACAATGACATTAGCTGGTTTTGCTAAGGGTTTAAGGGTGGCTTCAACTGGCTTTTTTATAGACTCAACACTTTTTTTAGCCTCTGTAAAAAAATCTGCTTTTGCATTTTGTGCGGTCACAAGAACAGTAATTAGAATTAAGAGTTGCTTAATCATTTTTCTGCTTTTGGGATTTTATAATTAACCGACATTTCAAGAACTCTATCTTGATCATGGATTTGATGATTAAAGCCTCTACAGACTTTAGTTGGTCCAAACGCATTGTTATTCACAAACTTTATATCTTTTTCCCAATCACCCCATGAGCCTGCACCTACGCCAGATATGACTTTGGTAGATACAGTATCTTTCAACATAAATCCATTTTCTGGAATAGATACACAGATTTCAAAATGCCGCCAATTGCCACTTCGCCCAGTCCTATTTGCAACTATTGTTTCTTTTTTCGTTAAAACCTGCTCTCCCCAAATTTTGTCATTTAAGTAAGAGTCTAAATAGTCTCTGGATTTTTTAGCTTCATCATCAGTACGATTAGCTAATTGTCTTTTCAATTCATCAATAGCTCTTTTTTGCTCGTCTAATGTTGCATCTTTTAGTTTTAGTAAGTCATCCATATATTTTTCAGATACTCCATAATTGTTAGTCACCGAGCCGTTGAAAGTACCTTGTTGACCATTATTGGTGGAGTTTTTATTGTCGATTTTCGTTTCTTGAGTTGGAGATACAGGCTCTTCTGCCATAGCCAGGCCCATCCATAGTAAAACACTACTTAACAAAATTAGACTTTTTATATTCATAGCTATTTACCTATAGTGTTAGTAACCGCCCCGTTGAAAGTACCTTGTTGACCATTATTGGTACTATTTTCATTATTAATTTGCGTTGATGACGAGGAGACAGGGCGATCTTTTTCCTTGGAGGAGCGTATTCGATTATCAATCTCTAAAACACAACCAATAAATGTTTTGTATCGTTCCTCTGAAACATTATTCACATCTAAAACAGATCTCACAAAAGAGCTGAAATCCGCACCAGCTTTACCCGAGACTTTTAAGTACTCAGCTTCTATTTTCGCCTTCGCTCCTGCATCTATTCCACCTCCGCACGTTGCTATTGGGCTGGTTTCCTGATTAGCTTGAATAAGGTTTTATCCTGCGGGATACATCCTGTTACTACAGCCATTAAAAGCATGACGAATAATTTAATTTTCATATATTGATAGTAGATGGTTTAACTTACATAAACAGATTTCCCTTTCAGGCCTGGCATAGCTCACCCTAAGAAGGCGGCAGCCTAACTTAGTGTAAACCAAGCTGAAAGAGCCCTTTCATTGCTTGGACGTGATTAGGGTTATGCCCTCACACTGTATAGATTACAACCTCTGTACATGACAAAAATTTAGCTCGGCTCGGACTTCTGGTTAAACGCCAGAAAACAAAATAAGGCTTTAATGGTATTCTCAAACGTAAAAATCAACTTAAAAAGAGCGTCATTAATCACATCAAAGCCTTCTCT
>CAIQWF010000021.1 GCA_903875455.1 uncultured Pseudomonadota bacterium | reverse complement strand
TCTGGAAAGAAAATACGGAAGGTGCGCAAGTAAGAAATGAGGCTTTGCGTGCCACAGAAAGGTTTGGGCGAACGCTTTGGAAAAAATGGACGGGCTGGGCTATCAGCGTAGTTTGATGGAAACCAAAATGCGTTGTTTTAAGTTATTAGGTGAACGTGTTATGACGCAGGATTTTGATCGTCAGGTGGCCGAGTTACAAATTCGTGTTGCTCTATTAAATCGTTTCACTTGTCTTGGTACACCGATGACAGTTGCTATAGCATAAAACTGTTTTGGGATTGGGGAAGCCTGAAGCAAATTTGATTTGTCCAACAAAGCCCTACCAAGTTGAAAAACAACAAAATGCCTACTTAATCACAAAAATGAAATATTCGGATAAAGTAGCTTTAGTCATCTTGATAAAATCAAAACAGTTAAGCACCACTCTTTCCGAAAACTATTATGGCAATCCGAAATATCCCCCTTTATATTCGCCAGACAGTTTTCCTGCTGCTCATCAGTTTCTGTTCTTGCACACTAGCGGAAGAACAAGTTCATCTACAACTGCGCTGGCATCATCAATTCCAGTTTGCCGGCTATTATGCCGCAGTCAAAAAAGGCTTTTACAAAAAAGCCGGTCTGGAAGTGATTTTGCATGAAGGCACACCGGAACGAAAACCGGTAAAGCAAGTGTTAGAAGGGCGTGCTGAATATGGTGTCGCCAATGCAGAACTCTTACTGTCGCGATTGCAAGGCTCACCGCTGGTTGCACTGGCTGCAATTTATCAACACTCACCCTCGGTATTGCTGGTACGCAAAGATGCAAATGTCTCTTCTCCGCATGATTTGATTGGCAAAAGAGTCATGCTAATGGAGCAGGCGGTCGATGCCGATTTTGTCGCCATGTTTAACAACGAGGGGATAAAACTAAAAGATATTCAGGTTTTGCCCAGCAGTTTCAATATCGACGATCTGGTTAATCACAAAGTCGACGCTTTTAACTCCTATTTAAGCAATGAGCCTTATTATTTAACGCAACGTGGCGTTGAGTATGTCGTTCTTAATCCAAGAAATTATGGCGTTGATTTTTACAGCGATATTTTGTTTACCTCAGAAACAGAAATAAAAGAACACCCGCAGCGGGTCAAGGCGTTTCGGCAGGCCAGTCTGGAAGGCTGGAATTATGCAATGAATCATCCGCAGGAAATTATTGATTTATTGCTGAAAGAATATGCCGTGAAAAAAACCAGAGCCCATCTGGAATTTGAGGCCAAAGTTATTGATTCATTGATGTATCCAGACATTGTTGATATAGGGCATATGAATCCCTGGCGATGGCAGCAAATGGCAACCACATTTGTACAAGCCAATATGGTTGCGGACGACCACGCTTTAAAAGGTTTTGTTTACGAATCGGATTTCAGAATGGACCGGCAAAAGTTTAACCATTATGTTTTTCTTTATACCACTGTGGCCGCTGTGATGCTGTTTTTGATTGTCTGCCTGATTTTGGCGTATCGCACGGCAAGACGCGAAGTGCGGCTGCGGCTGGAGACAGAAGAAAAAATCAAACAAATCGCCTATCGCGACACTCTTACAGGGCTGGATAACCGCTATTCCTTATTTATTCTGGCAGAGCAGGTTTTAAAAATGGCACGGCGCGAACAGCAAAAAGTTGGAATTTGTTTTATTGACCTGAACCATTTTAAAAAAATCAATGATACTTTGGGGCACAAAGCCGGAGATGCAGTGCTGATTCACGTTGGCAAGGTGCTGAAAGCCTTCAAGCGCGAATCTGACATTGCCGCCCGCAATGGCGGCGATGAGTTTATTCTGTTATTCAGCAATATCAACAGCCGGGAAGATATCGAAGTTTTGTTGGAAAAAATACAACAGGCAATTTGTCAGCCTATTCCGTTTCAGAATCAGCAACTGCAAATTTCCGCCAGCATCGGCATTTCGATTTATCCAGATGACAGTTCTGACATTGATGAATTGATAGAAAACGCTGATTCAGATATGTACCGGGTAAAATTTGAAAGCAAAGCGAAACAGGTCAAAACTATAAATCAGACCGCTTCATAATAAGCAAAACAGCCGCGCCCGTTGTCTTTGGCTTTATAAAGCGCGGTATCGGCATGATCCAGCAGTTTTTCCGGGGTGTCGCCGTGCTGCGGATAAAAACTGATGCCAATACTTGCGCCAATTTGCACGATATTTTCCCCCGCCAAATTAAACGGCAAAGTTAAATCGGCAATCACTTCCAGCGCTACCTGAGCGGCATTTTCGGGGCTATGCACATTCTCCAGCAAAATCACAAACTCGTCCCCTCCTAATCGCGCCACCATATCGCTGCCCCGCAAGCGCTGTGTAATTCGCAGAGCCACTTGCCGAAGTAACTCATCGCCTGCTGTATGCCCTAGCGCATCATTAACGGCTTTAAACTTATCCAGATCCATCATGCACACCGCAAACATCCTTTTTTCGCGGTGGCTAATTACCGTGGTGTAATTTAACCGATCCAGCAATTTACGCCGATTCGGCAACCCAGTAAGCGGATCATAAAACGCTAACTGTTTAATTTGCTCTTCGGCATTTTTTCGCTCGGTAATATCCTGCTTAATCCCCAGATAGTGGGTAATTCGCCCGTTCCGTTGTTTAACAGGGGTGATTAGACTGTGTTCAATGTATTCACTGCCATCCTTGCGGCGGTTAATTATTTCTCCCGACCATGATTCGCCACTTTTTAATAACCGCCACATCTCTTGGTAAACCGACAGGGTCACTTTGCCTGATTTTAGAACTCTAGGGGTTTTGCCGATTATTTCCGCTAACGGATAGCCGGTTATTTTCTGAAAAGCATGATTGGCATATTCTATTTTGGTATTCAAATCAGTGATGACAATAGAGACAGGGCTTTGTTCAACTGCCAATAATAACTTTTGGTTCTCGTTGGCAACTCTTTTAAAGCGTCGGTTTGTAATAATTAAAAATACAAATAAAGTCAAAATTAACAGGCCAACTGCGGCTGCAATCAAGAAAAACTCACGATACCGCCAGGCGACATCAGAGAAATTGAAATACTTGAGCTCTTCTGGATGAGAGCGTAAACGCAGCATCAAAACTTCAACCGGGGTGTAATCTGCGGGCGGATTAAATCCGGCAATTTTCGCGGTTTTGGCAATCTCGCTGTTGGACTGGATATTGAGCAGAGCCAGAGAGATTTTGCGCACAATTTCAGGGCTAAGCAACGGGCTGACCCCAAAAGGCCATTCAGGATAGTGTTCGGTTGAATGCAGCAGCGAAATATTATCGCTGCCAACGCTGACATGATGGGTTAATACCCGAAGAGGAGGGGTTTTGCCCAGCTTGATTTTTCCCTCGCGTGCCATTCCTTCCAATACGCCGCTTCTGACAAATCCTGCATCATCTTGCCCTGCCAAAACAGCGTTAACCACTTTATCCTGTGGCATCCCCAAAAAGTCATAATGTCCAGCCTGCACATGTTCTTTTTCCAGCTCCCAACGTTGCATCAAGTACGAGCCCAGGGATTCTTCACCTACTGAGGCGATGTTTTTTCCCTCCAAATCGGCTACCGTTTGAATGTCAGTTCGGTCTGCACGGGTGAAAATAACCCCGGCAAACTGTGTCATCGGATGCCCGCTTTCCAGGGTAATCATGGTGGCAATGGCATTCATCGTCGATTGATTTTTGAACAGAATATATTGTTCTGGATTTGTCAGGATCAAATCTAACTGCCTTCCCTTTGTCGCTTGATTAATCTCGGAAAACGTCATGGGTAAAACCGTGACCGTATATCCGGGCAATACCCGTTCAAACTCACGGGCTAACGGCTGCCATTGCTTGAGGGTGATTTCTTTTGGACGGAAAGACAAAATGCCAAAGCGCAAATTTTTAGACGGTGCCGCAAAAGTGCAATTCAGGCTTGAGATAAGAAGGACAATAGCAAAAATGAAATTCACGTTGTTTCCAAACTTAAATAGGCGTGATTACGACATTGTAGTCAAAAAAATGCGCTGATGTTGGTAAAAAAACAACCGATACTGGTGTTTAAAATTTTTAAACGCCGGTTAATTCCGAAATCGGCCAACGTGGTTTGGCAAAGATTTCCAGATTTTCCTGTTGCCCTGACAGTAATCGTTGACAACCTGCATAAGCAATCATCGCGCCGTTATCAGTGCAAAATTTCAAGCGTGGAAAATAGAGCTGAGCTTTTTCTTTTTCCGTCATTTCCAGTAACGCTGCGCGGATTTGCTTATTGGCACTGACGCCGCCTGCAATGACTAATCTTTTTAAACCGGTTTGCTGCAAAGCGCGACGACATTTGATGGTCAATGTTTCCGCCGTTGCGGTTTGGAAAGCGTAAGCAATATCGGCTTTATCCTGCTCGGTTTTTTCGGTTTCATGTAAGGTGTTCATGGTGAAAGTTTTCAAGCCGCTAAAGCTGAAATCTAGTCCGGGTCTGTCAGTCATCGGGCGCGGAAATTTAAACCGTGGCTTACCTTGTTCGGCTAAAGCGGAAACTTTTGGCCCGCCGGGATAGCCCAGCCCCAGCATTTTTGCGGTTTTATCAAACGCCTCGCCTGCCGCATCATCAATGGATTCGCCTAACAATTGATATTGACCGATACCATCAACCCGCACCAATAAAGTATGGCCACCGGAAACCAGCAACGCCACAAACGGAAATGCCGGCGGATTTTCCTCCAGCATCGGCGCAAGTAAATGTCCTTCCATATGATGTACGGCAATCGCCGGAACTTGCCAGGTCCAGGCTAAACTTCGTGCCGTTGTTGCTCCGACCAATAACGCCCCCATTAAACCGGGGCCTGCGGTATAGGCAATGCCGTTAATATCGCTGGATTTTAGGTTGCCAGCTTCCAAACATTGTTTGATTAACGGCACAACCCGGCGGATATGGTCGCGCGATGCCAGCTCAGGAACTACGCCGCCGTATTCACTGTGCATGGTAATCTGGCTGTATAAAAAATCGCTAATCAAGCCCTTTTCGGAATGATAAATGGCTACACCGGTTTCATCGCAGGAGGTTTCTATGCCTAAAACGTACATTAAGTTTTTGATTGTTTAAAAATTAACAGTATAATTGTCGGTTCAATTTTTGGATTTGACAATCCACACTTTTTAGATATTAACATAAATCAGGTCATATAATGCCATCAGTTAAAGTTAAAGAAAACGAACCATTTGATATTGCTATCCGTCGTTTTAAACGCGCATGTGAAAAAGCCGGTGTGTTGGCTGATGTGCGTCGTCGTGAATTTTATGAAAAACCAACCGCAGAACGTAAACGTAAAGGCGCGGCAGCTGTAAAACGTCATTTGAAAAAATTGGCGCGTGAGCGTTATGCTCTGAAAAACTTACGTCGTGGTCGTCCACAACTGTAATTTTTAGATAAAGGTTTAGCGTAATGGAATCATTAAAACAACGTATCACGGATGATATGAAAGCCTGCATGAAGGCAAAAGAAAAAGAACGGCTAGGCACGATTCGGCTGATTTTGTCGGCAATGAAACAAGTCGAAGTGGATGAGCGCATCGAACTGGATGACGCTCGTATCATTACCATTTTGGATAAAATGCTGAAACAGCGGCGCGAGTCGATCAAACAATATCGCGATGCAGGCCGGGAAGATTTGGCGGTTATTGAAGAAGCTGAAATTCTGGTGATTCAGGACTTTTTGCCACAAGCCTTATCTGAGCAGGAAATTGATGCCATGATTGCAGCAGCGATTGCTGAATCAGAAGCAACTTCTGTGAAAGATATGGGAAAAGTGATGGGCTTGCTAAAACCTAAAATGCAAGGCTGTGCTGACATGGCTGTTGTCGGAACAAAAATAAAGTCAGCTTTGTCAGTTTAGTTCATTGAAATTTACGAATTTTTAAAAACCCTTCAAGTCCTTTGCTGATTTGAAGGGTTTTTTTATGGGCAAAATTTTGTCAAAATCAGAATTGACAGAATTCTAGTAATCAACAAAATAATAAGAAAACTTTACCGATGATAACGATGGGATTGATACATGAGTGTGATAGATTTAAGAGAGCTAGAACGCGCACTGTATTTTATTCCTGCTACTCTTGAACGCGAGAAATGGATTGAAATCGGAGACGCGCTTAAAACGTCTGGCATTGCGTTTGAAGTTTTCGACAGCTGGAGCGCGACAGGAGATGGCTATAACGCTAAAACGTGCAGGCAACAGTGGAAAAGTTTTAACGGTTCGCATAAGTCTGGAACACTAATTTATTACGCCATGCAGTACGGATATGTTGCGGATAAATCAGCAAAACCCGATTATGCGGCGATTGAACGAGAAAGAGCAGAAGCGAAAAAAAGAGCGCAGCAGCAAAAAGCCATACAAGCACAGCTTGCACAAGAAGCGGCAATAAGATGTTTTAATATTTGGCAAAGCGCAATTGATGCGGACAACAATCATCCTTATTTAATCAAAAAACAAGTGCCAGCCATTGGTCTAAAAATTGACGCACGCGGGCATTTGTTAATCCCTGTTCTCAATGCTGAAAATCAACTGCAAAGCTTACAAATCATTAGTCCGCAGGGTGAAAAACTGTTTGCTAAAAATAGTTTAACAGCCGGTGGGTTTTATCAATTGGGAGCTATTTCGGATGATTCGACTATTATTAATATCACGGAAGGATATGCGACAGCTGCAACTATTATATCTCTGACACAGCAACCTATTTTTATAGCCTTTAGTGCATCAAATTTAACGCCGGTTGCTGAGTTAGTTCGCAAACGACATCCCAAAAATCCCATTGTTATTTGCGCGGATAATGACCACTTAGATAAAAACGGTGCGCCAAGGTCTAATAACAAAAATACGGGGGTTATCAACGCAAAAAAAGCAGCGCAGACAATTAATGCAACGGTTTGTATTCCTTACTGTTCTGGCTCTGATTTTAATGATCTTTTTAGTGAGTTGGGGCGTGATGAGTGCCTTAAACAGCTTAAAGGTAAGGCTTTGCAAGTCCCTACTTCGCCACTTGCGCGAAGTGCTATTGCATTATTGCTTCAGCATCCCCATTTAGCGGAAAGTGTGGTAGACAAAATGCCAGAATGGGAGGGATTTGAGTTTCCAGGGCTGGATATTTTAAAAAGTCTATTGCGCAACATTCTCAATGATCCTGAGGCAAATACCGCCGCCTTAGTTGTAATGTATCGGGGGCTGGTTGAAGAAAAAGTTATTCAAGAGTTGGCGGAAATGAAGTTTTTGTTTCCTGAAAGTGGTATTGCGGCTGAGTTTTCAGATGCGGTTAATAATTTAATCGTGCAAGCGAAAGAAGCCAAAATAACTGAATTATTAGAAAAGGGTAAAAGCCAAAATTTGAATGCCGTTGAAAAAGACCAATTAAAGAAAATGTTACTAATCAAACAATAGCTGATGGAAATAGTCAAAATTTATGCTATAATCCGCTGTTCAGCGAAGTTTGTCCGAGATTAATAAAGTGAGCAACGATGAATCAAGAACAGCAGCAATCCCAGCTTAAACAGTTAATCGCCAAAGGTAAAATGCAAGGTTATTTGACCTATGCTGAGGTCAATGACCATTTGCCAAGCGATATTATTGATCCTGAACAGGTTGATGACATCATTGGCATGATCAATGATATGGGCATTCAGGTTCACGAAGTTGCTCCCGATGCCGATTCATTAATGACCTCAGATTCTGCGGTCACCTCCGATGATGACGAAGCGGCAGCCGAAGTTGCAGCTTTGGCATCTGTTGACAGTGAATTCGGCAGAACCACCGACCCGGTGCGGATGTACATGCGTGAAATGGGTACGGTCGAATTATTAACTCGCGAACAGGAATTGAAAATTGCCAAAGGCATTGAAAGCGGCCAGCAGCAGATTATTAAATCTATTGCCCGTTCTGCCTGCGTGGTTGAATCGTTCCTGAAATCGTTTGACCAGGTTTCGGATGAAGAAACCGGCGTGCGTTTAAGTGATTTGGTTTCAGGGTTGGTAAACTCTGAGGAAAGTGATGACTTTCTGGCTTTGCTGCCGGTTATTGATGATGAAGATGCTGAAACCACCTCCGCCACTGAAGATGATGAGGCGGGCGGTTTAAACTATGAAGAAATCAGCGCTAAAGTCGACGAACTGCGTGACTGTTTAAAAGCAGCTTCGGCATCGGTAAAGAAAAATGGCTATAACCATGACAAAACTGAAAAGGCTTTTACGGCGTTAGCAGACTGTTTTCTAGCTTTTAAATGGACTCCTCAGTACATCAAAAAAATGATTACTGAGTTTTCAGCTATCGTCGCGCAAATTCGGGAAAAAGAAAAAATCATTTTTGATCTTTTCACCGTCAAGGCGAAAATGCCGCGTAAAGAATTTATCGGCTCGTTTGTTGACAATGAAACCAACCCTAACTGGTTAAACCAATATTTGGACGATGCCAGCCCTTATGCGAATGTCATAAAAGAGCATGAAAAGGTCATCAGAACCGCCCAAGCCGAGCTGGTTGAAATTGAATCCAAACAATGCCTGACAGTTTCTGCCATTAAAGATATTAATCGGCGCATGTCAATTGGCGAGGCCAAAGCCAGACGGGCGAAAAAAGAAATGATTGAGGCCAACTTGAGGTTGGTAATTTCTATCGCGAAAAAGTATACTAATCGCGGTTTGCAGTTCCTGGATTTGATTCAGGAGGGCAATATTGGTCTGATGAAAGCGGTAGATAAATTTGAATATCGCCGAGGCTACAAGTTTTCGACTTATGCAACCTGGTGGATTCGTCAGGCGATTACCCGATCAATTGCTGACCAGGCCAGAACCATTCGGATTCCTGTGCATATGATTGAGACAATCAATAAGCTCAATCGCGTATCGCGGCAAATTTTGCAGGAATTAGGACGCGAGGCAACGCCGGAAGAGTTGGCAGAGCGAATGGAAATGCCGGAAGATAAAGTCCGCAAGGTTTTGAAAATAGCGAAAGAACCGATTTCGATGGAAACCCCGATTGGCGATGATGAAGATTCGCATTTAGGAGATTTTATCGAAGACGCTAGAGTATTGTCTCCGGTTGAATCAGCCACCATTGCCGGTTTGCGTGAATCAACTCAGCAGGTTTTGAGTGGTTTAACCGCCAGAGAGGCGAAAGTTCTAAGGATGCGGTTTGGTATCAATATGAATACTGATCACACTTTAGAAGAAGTCGGTAAACAGTTTGACGTCACCCGTGAACGGATTCGTCAGATTGAGGCAAAAGCGTTAAGAAAGTTAAGACATCCGTCCCGCTCAGAACAATTGCGTTGTTTTCTGGACGGTGAATAAAAAATCCTGATCTAACTCAGGTGACAGTTTAAGGGCCCTTAGCTCAGTTGGTTAGAGCATCCGACTCATAATCGGCAGGTCATAGGTTCAAGTCCTATAGGGCCCACCAAACCACAAAGGCTGCATCATGCAGCCTTTTTCGTATCTGACTATTTGACCAGTAAAGGTAATCTCCATGAGCAATAACTACATTTTCACTTCTGAATCGGTTTCAGAAGGTCATCCTGATAAAGTCGCCGACCAAATTTCCGATGCTGTTTTGGATGCTATTCTAGCCCAGGATTCCCGCGCCCGCGTTGCCTGTGAAACCTTGGTGAAAACCGGAATGGTGGTTTTAGCAGGAGAAATTACCACCAGCGCCTGGGTAGACATGGAAGCGTTAGTGCGAAAAGTAGTCTGTGATATTGGCTATGATAACGGCGATATTGGTTTTGACGGCAAAAGCTGTGCGGTATTAAACGCGATAGGCAAACAATCGCCAGACATCGCCATGGGCGTCGATGAAGCTGTAAATCATGAACAAGGCGCTGGTGATCAAGGCTTGATGTTTGGTTACGCCAGCAATGAAACTGATGTGTTAATGCCGGCTCCGATTACTTTTGCCCATCGTTTGGTAGAACGGCAAGCGCAGTTGCGGAAAAATAAAACCTTGCCATGGCTGCGCCCTGATGCCAAAAGCCAAATTACCTTCCGTTATGAAAATCACAAGCCGGTTGCAATTGACGCAGTGGTGTTATCAACGCAACATTCTCCTGAAATTGCCGCTAAAGACCTGCATGAAGCGGTTATGGATGAAATCATTCTGCATACCTTGCCAAAAGAATGGCTGCATAAAGACACCAAATATTTTATCAATCCAACCGGTAATTTTGTGATTGGCGGACCGGTCGGTGATTGCGGTTTAACCGGGCGGAAAATCATTGTTGATAGTTACGGTGGCATGGCGCGTCACGGCGGCGGCGCATTTTCCGGTAAAGACCCTTCAAAAGTAGACCGCTCTGCGGCTTATATGGCCCGCTATGTCGCTAAAAACGTGGTTGCAGCAGGATTGGCGGAACGTTGCGAAATTCAGGTTTCTTACGCAATCGGCGTAGCTGAGCCAACTTCTGTGAGTGTTGATACATTTGGCACCGGCAAACTGGATGAAGAAAGATTGGTCAAAATTATCCGCGATGTTTTCGACTTAAGACCAAAAGGCTTGATTACCATGCTGGACTTGCTGAAACCGATTTATCAACCCACCGCTGCTTATGGCCATTTTGGTCGTACTGAAGCTTCTTTCACTTGGGAAAGAACCGACAAAGTTGACGCATTGCGCGACGCAGCAGGTCTTTAATTATCACGAATACACAACGAGAACAAACACATGAGTTTTACAGATTACAAAGTCGCCGATCTTTCCTTAGCTGACTGGGGACGCAAAGAAATCAATATTGCAGAAACCGAAATGCCGGGCCTGATGGCATTGCGGGCAGAATATGGCGCTGCACAACCGTTAAAAGGCGCTCGCATTGCAGGTTGCTTGCACATGACCATTCAAACCGCCGTGTTAATTGAAACCTTGACTGCGTTAGGCGCAGAAATACGCTGGTCATCGTGCAATATTTTCTCTACCCAAGATCACGCCGCAGCAGCAATTGCCGCAGCCGGTATTCCGGTTTTTGCCTGGAAAGGTGAAACAGAAGCAGAAGCCGATTGGTGTATCGAACAAACCATCATTGGCCCGAACGGCTGGCGTCCGAATATGATTCTGGATGACGGTGGCGATTTAACCAATATGATGCACGACAAATTCCCTGAACTGATGGCCGATGTGAAAGGCTTGTCGGAAGAAACCACCACTGGCGTACACCGTTTGTATGAGCGTGTTGCTAAAGGCACACTGAAAGTTCCAGCGTTCAACGTTAATGACTCGGTTACTAAATCCAAATTTGATAATTTGTACGGCTGCCGTGAATCGTTAGTCGATGGCATTAAACGCGCCACTGATGTCATGGTTGCGGGCAAAATCGCCGTAGTTTGCGGTTATGGAGATGTCGGTAAAGGTTGTGCGCAATCGTTACGCGGCTTAGGTGCCACTGTGTTAATCACTGAAATTGACCCGATTTGTGCATTGCAAGCGGCAATGGAAGGCTACCGCGTGGTGACAATGGAAGAAGCAGCGCCTATTGCGAATATTTTCGTTACCGCAACTGGCAATGTGGGCGTCATTACCCATGAACATACGAAAGTCATGAAAGACCAGGCAATCATCTGCAACATCGGTCATTTCGATTCCGAGATTGATATTGCCTCATTACGTCAATACACTTGGGAAAACATTAAACCGCAAGTTGACCATGTAATCTTCCCTGATGGTAAACGCTTAATCGTTTTGGCAGAAGGTCGGCTGGTGAACTTAGGCTGCGCGACTGGCCATCCTAGTTTTGTGATGTCCAATTCATTCTGCAACCAAGTGCTGGCACAAATGGAACTTTGGGCAAATGCAGCAAGTTATGAAAATAAAGTTTATATTTTGCCGAAAAAACTGGATGAGAAAGTGGCGCGTTCACACTTGGCGCAGATTGGGGTGAAATTGACCCAATTAACCCCAGAGCAAGCGGCTTATATCAGTGTACCGGTGGAAGGGCCTTACAAACCTGACCACTATCGCTACTAAGTTTTGATTTTATTCCTACGCCCTTTTTGGGGCGTAGGCGTATTTGAGGATAAAACGATGCTTGAATTTCATCCGCTATTTATTGTTGACGAAGCTGCGCATAAACAATCAGTTGTGCTCCCCTTTAAGGAATGGGAAAAAATTTTAGAAATCATGGAGGAGCTTGATGATATTCATGCTTATGAACAGGCAAAAGCAGAAAATGATGATTTTTTATCGTTTGAGCAAGCGGTAAAAGAAATTAATGTCGGACAATTGAATTGACTTTTGCGATTCAAATCAAACGGAATGCACAAAAGGCATTGGCAAAAATTCCGTTACCCTTTCAAAAAAATATTATTGATGCAATCTATAAGCTGGCCGAAAATCCTCATCCTAACGGTTGCAAAAAATTAACCGGTAAAGAGGCGTGGCGAATTCGAATCAGCGATTACCGTGTTATTTATGAGGTCAACAATAACCAATTGCTGATTTTTGTTATCGAAGTCGGTCATCGCAAAGAAATTTATCGAAGCAATTTGTTATAAATCCCTGTCACCGAGTTAAAAAATGACATCACACCCCCCCCAACTTTTCAGCTTTGAATTTTACCCGCCCAAAACCCCCGAGGGTGCGGCAAGCCTGGAAAAAGTCCACGAACAACTAAAAACTCTCAATCCCGAATTTTTCTCTGTCACATTCGGCGCTGGCGGCTCAACCCGCGATAAAACTTTTGAAACGGTGGTCAAAATCCAGCAAACTGGCGTAGCAGCTGCACCGCATTTATCCTGCGTGGCTTCCACCAAAGAAAATATCCGTGACATTCTGCAATCCTACAAAGATAACGGTATTTCCAAAATTGTGGCGTTACGGGGTGACTTACCATCAGGCATGATGTCAGCAGGTGAGTTTCGCTATGCCAATGAACTGGTGGAGTTTATTCGTCTGGAAACCGGCGATTATTTTGATATTCACGTTGCCGCTTATCCTGAAGTACATCCGCAAGCCAATAATGCGACTGCCGATTTTCAAAACTTTAAACGCAAAGTGCAAGCGGGCGCGAATGCAGTCATTACGCAATATTTTTATAACGCTGAAAGTTATTTTTATTTTCTGGATGAATGCGAGAAAAACGGCATCGACATTCCGATTGTGCCGGGGATTATGCCGATTACCAATTATTCGCAACTGTTTCGTTTTTCCGATATGTGCGGAGCCGATATTCCGCGCTGGTTGCGCAAACGGCTGGAATGTTTAGGCGATGATAAAGCCGCGATTTGTGCCCTGGGTGAAGAGGTGGTAACAGATTTGTGCCAACGGTTATTGGATAACGGTGCACCGGGACTGCATTTTTATACCATGAACCAATCCGCGCCAACCTTGGCGATTTGGAATAATCTGAACATTTCGACAGCTGATTAAAAGTAAACTCATAGAAAAAGAACCGCTTACGCTGTAGGCGGTTTTCTATTTGCAAACGCAAGGGAAAATCGGATTAATTGCCCAGGTGAATTTTGTAAATATTCGGGGCAATTTTGATGTTCTTCAAATTCGAGCCTTCGATTCTTTGCACATCAAGTTGGATTTTTTTCCGCACCATTTCAAACACCGGCTCTGAAACACAAATCCCGCCGGGCTCTGCCAACGGTTCAATCCGGGCGGCGACGTTCACGCCGTCACCAAACACATCATCTCCGACAATCAGCACATCACCGAGATGAATGCCGATACGCACCAAAATCCGCTCTTCTTCATTGCGGTTCATATTGAAATCGGCAAAGGAACGCTGAATTGCCAGCCCGCAATCAACCGCATCAATCGCACTGCGAAACACCACCAAAAAAGCATCACCAATGGTTTTGATTTCGCGGCCACGATAATCGACTATTGCCGCCCTGATAATCTGGTTGTGTTCCAGTAATTTGCTATAAGCATGAGCTTCGTTTTGCTCCATTTGTTTGCTGTAGCCATACATATCCGTCAACATGATCGCCACCAGTTCACGCTCAGGCGACTCCTCACCTTGAAGCGTTGAACGATTGCCAGAACTTGTGTCGGGCGCATTCGCGTACTGGGCTTCTGTTTCAAGATGCTGGTTATATAATCCAACCAGCAGTATGGTTCCCCAAACATGATAAATCGCCGCCAGGATAAAACAGGCCAGTGGCAACAAGATTTCATAACTGGGAAAACTGCTGTTCAGAAACAGGTGTGCGGCGATGGTTGGCGAAAATGTAATTGGTAAGGCAATCACCAGAAACAACACAATTAGGTTCGCCGAGCGCTCCCAGCGTTTAGCTAACTCGCCGCCCAGTTCAAACTGCGGTTGTTGCAGGGCAGTCGCCCCCTGTTCAGTGATGAAAAGCTCGGCTACTTCATGACGGCGCACCGTTGCCAATGCCCACAGCATGGTAATAATGGTGGCCAGATAAAAAATAGCCGAAGTAATACCAACGGTAGAAATAACCCACCAGTATTCAAATTCGTAACCTTGTACCACTCCAATCACAAACCAGCGCAAGATTAGAATCCCATCCAGGGCGAATAGTCCGGCAGCCAGCCAGGGAATGGCTTTATGAAATGAAAATCCGCGCTTGTAAAAACGCATCAGCGCATCTGCTTCAGCCTGCTGCATATCGTCACGCGCCTGAATTTCAGCCCATCTGCGCTGAAAATGCCGGTTTAACACACTGGCAAAATGCAGCACCGAATAAACCCAAAAGGTAAGTAGTCCCAAAACCACAAAGCCGGTGGCTGATAAACGTTGCGATGTGCCAAAGCCACCGTGAGAAAATGCTGACATTATCAATAATCTCCTGATTATTAAAGAATAAATAGTTTGTTGCGTATCAAATCTGTAAAGCGTAAAGTTTGAAAATATTATGCTAATCTTATCAATGATAGACTATAACCGCTGCACAAGATGCCTGATGATGTGAAGAGATCGGGTTCGATTCTTTTGGGGTAACAGCCATGTACTTGTTAATATTTTTTTTATTTTTGTTAGCGGGGATTGTTTTAATATACCTGCTGGATATTGATAACGAAACCGGATTTTTGGCGTTACTGGAAATCCTGTTATCGGCGGTGCTGATTGGTTGTTTGATTGCCATCGCTCTTCCCAATTACCAAATCGCGATAGAAAAAGCCCGAAACATCCAGTTTTTCAACCAGGTTGCCAATTTAAAACAAAACGCTTTGCTCTATTATGCGGAACACGGCAGCTGGTCTGCCGCAGCTGCTGATAAAGCTGAACTCAGCCCGGATTTAACCGCTATCGAATTAAACCCACAGGGCGGGATTCTGGCCATCAAAAAAAATCAGCAACAACTCGCTTTCACGCGGGTGATTGCCAAAGATCAAAGCGGCACAGAAAACGACCTTGTCCTGTGGCTATGCGGCTATGCCAATGCAAAAGCCTCGGAAGTAGCCGCAACATCATTACCAACCACGATTCCCCTTTCACAACTGCCTAATGATTGCGTTCATTAAAGGAGGCTGATTTGAAAAAATCTTATCTCACTACCGAAGATTTGGCTGATTTTTTTGCCGAACTTTATCTGTTAAGACAGGCGCAAATCCCTGAAACAGAAGCCTTGCAAATGATGGCGGAAGGTCAGGATAAAAAAGTCCTGCAACAGTTTTTGACCGGATTGACCGCTGCTCCTGATTTGCTGTCCGGTTTGGAAAAGTTTGCCGCTGTAATTCCTGAATATATTTTGGCATTATTGCAACAGGCGAAAAAAAATGACGCTGAAATAAAAGTGCTGGCCGATATTGCCGAACATTTAACCGACTTAACCATTGCAGACAACGGCGTTTCCTATCGGCAAAAACTAAAAAGCTGTCTGGTTTATCCAGCGGTTATTTTGCTGGTTGTTTTAACTCTGGCCGCGCTGATGATGCTTTTTGTAATGCCGGTTTTTGCCGAGATGTTTAAATCGTTTGGTAGTGCTTTGCCAACACCAACACAACTGCTTGTTGATATATCCAATTATGCACAACAGTATTTTGGCCTGCTGCTGATAGGGATTCTGGCGGGCGCGGCTTATTTAGTCAGCCCCTTTAGTCTGGCATTCAAATCTAAACTGTTGTTGCAGTTGCCCGCTATTGGCCGGGTGATGCACGCCATCGAATCAGCCGCTGTTTTGAAAACCTTGCAGTTGTTATGCTGTTATCAAATTGATTTCGCAGAAGCGTTACGTTTATCCGCCAGTGCCAGTCAAAATACTGCTGTAATCGGCGCTGTAACTGAAAGCGCGGATAAAGTGGCGAAAGGCGCAGAGTTAGGAGAAAGTTTGCAAGCGGTGCAGATTTTTTCTGCCAAAGTCAGACGGTTATTGGTGATATTTGCCAAAACCCGGCAACCGGAAATTTTAAAGAATCTGGCCAATTATTACGACAGACAAATTCCGGCACAAACAACGCTGTCACTGCGGCTGCTGAATGTGAGTTTATTAATCATCTGCTGGCTGCTGGTCGGAACAATCGTGATTGCTATTTATTTGCCCATTTTTCAGATAGGCGCGGCCATCGGTTAAGGAGTTTTTATGAACATCATCAAACAACGCGGCTTTACCCTGATAGAACTGATGGTGGTGGTGACGATTATCGGGATTCTGGCTTCCATTGCCATTCCGTCCTATCAGGATTACCTGACGCGGGCGAAACTGGCGGAAGTGTTTGAAATTTCCTCGCCGATTAAAAAAGCCATTGCTGATTATTATGCCTATCACGGTGACATGCCGAAAGATAATCAAAGTCTTTATCTGGCCAAACCTGAGGTATTGCGCGGTAATCGGGTCACTGCAATGACGGTGGAAAACGGCGCGATTCATGTCTCGATTGAATTGCAGCCGCAACAAAAAACGCTGGTCAGCATTCGTCCGGTGATTTTGAAAGCGTCCGGCACTGACAATGTTCCCGGGGATTACATTTTCTGGCTGTATGGCAACTGTCCGCTCACCGATACCGAAAGACTGGAAGTGTTAGGCACCAACAAAACCACTTTGACAGAACAGCAAAAAAATTGGCTGAAATGCTAGACAGGAGAATTCAGATGAAAAAACAACAGGCATTTACGCTGATTGAGTTAATGATTGTGGTGGCGATTATCGGCATTTTGGCAAGCATGGCATTGCCCAGTTATCAAAGTCGGGTCATCAGGGCGCAAATCAGCGAGGCCGTGGAAATTGCCAACAGCCTTAAAAAGAACATTAACGACTATTATCTAAAATCCCATACATTTCCGCTTGATAACGCCCAGGCCGGTTTGCCGAAATCCAGTTATTTAATCGGCAATTATGTGACGGAAGTGGAAGTGGCACAAGGCGCGATTCATGTGCATTTAGGTAATCGCATCAATGCCAATGTGAAAGGAAAAATTCTCAGTTTTAGGCCGGCGGTGGTTGATGGCAGCCCGACCAGTCCTATCGCCTGGGTTTGTGGTGATGCTCAGGCTGTGCCGGGCATGAGGACGATGGGCGAGAATAAAACCAATGTTCCGGCATTATTTTTGGAAATGGACTGCCGGAAGTGGAACTGACTCAGGGCTGGATTTTATTTCCCCGAATAAAACTTGAATTTACCCGGCCTCAAGCGCATATTGGCAATATCATTAATTTAACAAATCAGGTGCAATCATGATGCGGATTCTTCTTTTTATCGCCACCAACATTGCTATTATGCTGGTTATCAGCGTGGTGTTTAGCGTGTTGGGTTTAGGCGGAGTACTTAACGTAGAAGGCACAGGTCTGGATTTAACCGCCTTGCTTTTTATGTCGGCAATTATCGGCATGACCGGCTCGGTGATTTCTCTGGCGATGTCGAAATGGACAGCCAAAAGAGCGATGGGGGTACAGGTTATCGAGCACCCGCGCAATCAGGATGAACAATGGCTACTTGAAGTTGTCAGAAGACAAGCGCAGCAAGCCGGAATTGATATGCCGGAGGTGGGAATTTTCCCGGCGGCTGAAATTAACGCTTTTGCTACCGGAATGAGCAAAAACAGCTCGCTGGTCGCAGTCAGCACCGGCTTGTTGCAAGCCATGAACGCGGATGAAGTGGAAGCCGTTATCGGCCACGAAATGAGTCACGTTGCCAACGGCGATATGGTGACAATGGCGTTAATGCAAGGCGTGGTGAACACCTTTGTCTATTTCTTCGCCACCATCATCGGCTATGTGGTGGATAAAGCGGTATTCAAAACCGAACGCGGCAATGGCCCGGCTTATTATATTGTGCAGTTTCTGGCGCAAATCGTGCTGGGAATTCTGGCTTCGATGCTGGTGATGTGGTTCTCGCGTTATCGGGAATTTAGAGCCGATGCCGGCGGCGCAAAATTAGCCGGACGGGCAAAAATGGTCAGCGCGTTGCGGGCGTTGCAACGTGCGCATGAACCAGCGGATTTACCCGGACAGTTAGCTGCGTTCGGGATTAACGGCGGCGGAGCCATGCGTTTGTTCATGAGTCATCCACCGTTGGCAGAACGGATTGCCGCTTTGGAAAACAATCAATAACTTTTTCGCTCAATCTGGAGTTCAAAACCCTGTTTGAACTCCAGTCGCATCCCGTCAATATCCGCTGATGAAAAACCGCCAATTTCGGCTGCTGACTTATAACATTCACAAAGGCTTTAATGTCGGCAACCGGCGTTTTATCCTGCATCCCCTCCGCAAAGCCTTGAATGACGTCAATGCCGATGTCATGTGTTTGCAGGAAATACAGGGCCAACATCTGCAACACGAAGCAACAATTCTGAACTGGCCCAAACCTAATCAAACCGAATTTATTGCTCACAATCTCTGGCAGCATCACGCTTATGGCAAAAATGCGGTTTATCGTCAGGGCGATCACGGCAATGCTATTATCAGCAAATTTCCTTTAGCCGAATGGGAAAATATTAACGTCTCCCCTTATCTCTGGGCCAGTCGCAGCCTGTTGCACGGCGTACTCTGTTTGCCAGATAGTGAAAAGTGCCTGCATATTATTTGTCTGCATCTGGGCTTGCTGGCAAAAGAACGCCGCCGCCAGATTGAAACCTTATGTCAGCGCATTGAATCCCATGTCCCAGCCAATCTACCGTTGATTATCGCCGGTGATTTCAACGATTGGCAGGGAAAAATAGCCCGGCAGTTTTCTCAGCATTTACAACTGAAAGAAGTCTTTCAAACGTTGCACGGCTCACACGCCCGCACTTTTCCGGTGTGGCTGCCGTTGTTGCCGATGGACAGAATTTATTATCGCGGTCTGGAGCCGATCAATTGTGAACGGCTGAAATCGCCGCTTTGGCAGTCGTTATCAGACCACGCGCCGCTATTGGCAACGTTTCAATTGTGACTGCGCACAAGTTTTGCTATCAGCAGCTGTTTACGCCACCTAATCTATTGACCTGTTTCAGGTTTGTCGCCGCGCCGTTTTTATTAGGGCTCGCCTGGCATGGCTACAATCAAGCCTTTTTATGGTTGCTGGCCTGCTCATTTCTCACCGACGCGCTGGACGGTTTTGTTGCACGTTTGACCCATCAGGTAACAGAATTGGGGGCGACTTTGGATAGCTGGGCCGATGTGATGATTTATGGCGTTATTGTTATCGGCGCCTGGTGGTTGTGGCCGGAGCTGGTGAAGCAGGAATACATTTCAGTCAGTTTGATTGTCGGCAGTTATTTATTGCCTGCTGTTATTGGCATTGCCAAATTTGGCTCTTTCACCAGTTACCATACCTGGACGGTGAAATTGGCGGCGGTTTGCGTGGCGGCAGCGATTTATCTGTTGTTTTTGTTTGAGCTGGCCTTGCCTTTTGAAATCACCGCTTTTATCTGCGTTGTTGCCGCGCTTGAAGAGTGCGCCATTACCCTGATTTTACCTGAAAAACGCTCGAATATTTCTTCCTTGTGGGCGGTTTGGCGTAGTCGGGCAAACTAAGTCGAGCTTATGCGCGATCCGTAACTTTACAATGCGGCAAAGGCCAATGCAGTCCGTTAAACTTAAGCCTTTTGCACATGTCGATTCTTCAAAAATATTTTTAAGCTCTATTGTTCAGAATGGCTAATTATCAAAAACCACCGCATGAGCATTTAGTAGCGCGTGCGGCGTATTCTTCTAAACCGGTTTATTTTTTGGAACAGCCGATTAAAACCGCTACAGGCTATAACTGGCAGGTAACAAACAACCTAAAAGAAATAGGCCGTTATGTGAGTTATTGTCCCAGCCCGCAAGGTGTAAGGGATTTTCTCTGTTATGGTTTTGTGCCAGCGCCGCGTACCATTTTTCAAGGGGTGTTGTCTGTTCCGCCGGGGATGCAATGTTATTTACCGAATACTGACGAATCAATTCAATGGCAACCGCTTCATACTCCGCTAATTGAATCTGTAGCTGAACCGGAACAACAATTCTGGTTGCAACTTTGTCGGCATAGCCAAACCGAAAATTCAGCATTACTGCTGTCAGGCGGTTTAGATAGTGCAATGGTGGCAAGTGCCGCTGTTGCAATGAAGACAAAAACTCAAGCCTTTCATGCCCGATTCGCAGGCGTAAATAGCGATGAAAACTCCGACACTTACGCCGCCCGTTTAACCGCGCAGCATTTAAAATTAGACTATCAGGAAATCACCATCAGTTCGCTGGACGCGCTATATTGGTTTAATAAAGTGATTGCCGCATTAGACCTGCCTTTAGGCGATCCGGTGATTTTGCCGTTTTATTTGCTGTTTCGGGAAATTGCCAAAACTTCACAGTCTAAAGTTTTAACCGGCGAAGGCGGCGATCAGTTATTCGGCTCGTGGTCTATGAAACCGATGTTAATGCGGGAGTTTTATTCAGATTCCAGTTATCAGCGTGAGCACGGCTATTTAGAGAGTTTTCATAAATTCAGCGAAGATTGGCCGCTCCTAATTTCCGAGCCGTTGCGGCAGCAGTTGGAGGATAACCGCGATTTAACGCAACCGATTCAACAAGCGTTTCTGAGTTCTCCTTCCGGTGACTTTTGTAATCAGTTACGCTGGGTGGATTTACAATTAAAAGGGATGCAGCATATATTGCCTAGAATCAACACGATGGCGAAAATCTGGTCTTTACAATTGCAACAGCCGTTTTTTCACCCTGATTTAATAGATTTAAGTATGGCTTTGCCGAATTCATTGAAAATGTCCGCAACCGAAACGAAAGTGTTATTAAAATTGTTAGCGCAGCAATATTTGCCAGAAGCGGTGATTGACCGGCGCAAACAGGGGATGGGAGTTCCAACCAGCCGCTGGTTTAAACGCGGGTTAATGCCGTTGGCCGGATATTGGTTAAATGAACGGCGGTTGCTGCGGTCACAATTATTAAATCCTGCCACGGTGAAAGCCATTAAACGCCACGAACTAGGGACTCGCGACGGGCGCGGCAGGCGCTGGGGGGATAGGCTTTGGATGCTATGTGTTTTAGAATGCTGGTTTGCAAGTTTGCCGAGGTAAATCATGAAGTGCGTAAATTGCAGGGTGGATGCCAGGAAAAAGGATCGGGATGCTAACGGCGGGAAATGTCCTGGCTGCTCACATCCATTTGTCACAGATCCTGCGGTTGACGGCTTGACTGATATGCAGCTAAAAATGGCTGAAGATGTAGTTTCAGGAGCTGGCACTTTTTATTTTTCCAAAGAACAGCTGGAATATCAGTTACAGCGCAAATTTCGCAAAAGAGTGCATTGGAGCGGAATTGTTTCAATCCTGTTGTTTCTATTGTTTATTGTGATGTTGCTGTCTGCGTTTCGCAACGGTGGCTTTTTTATTCCGGCAGCGTTTTTTAGCGGCCTTGCTGGTTTGGTGTTTTGGGGCATCAAAAGCAAGTCTGCGAAAACCCTTAAGGGGCTGAATGCGCTAATTAACAAGTGGTTATTACTAAATCCTAATCCTAAATTAATTAAGCCGGGAAAATTTCAAGACAGCAGCCAAAACAGCAACAATTTGGATGATGTGTCATTCGACCGGGTATTGATTTGCGACAAAAATGAAACGGTAGATTTTTTCTTAAGCAATCTGTTTCATTTTCACTATTCCTGCCCGGTGTTGGGCGGCAAAGGCTATCCGCAGGGCATTTATGAAGACATGCTGCGGCGGCTGAAACAAAATCCGAATCTGAAAGTTTTTTTGCTGCACGATTACTCGGCGGAAGGACAGGTTTTTGTCCGCAAGATGAAAACCGAGCCGAAATGGTTTGGCGACGGCCAGCATTACCAGATGATTGATTTGGGCTTAAATCTGGGACAGAAGAAAAAGCTATTCCAAGCGATGACCAAAAAACAAACCGGCCCCACCGGCATAACCAGGGAAATCGCCGAAATTTCCTTGTTTAAACCTGCAACCTTGGTGGCGCTATGCGGGGCGGCAATTAATGAAGCGGTGGCTTTAGACCAAGTGCAATTGCTGAGTGCTGCAACTCACCATAGTGATGGATACGGCTAATGAGTCAATTTCAGGTTTATCTGGGCAATGCCCCAGAATCTTCGCATGGCTGGCAAACGTTACAGCAACAAAATGTCTCGTTTGCCTTTCAGTCTGGCGCTGCCGACATCGGTGAACACAGTGGATTATTTGCCACACCCGATAAAAGTTGTGTCGGGGTGTTTTCGGGAAAATTATTTGAATTCGCTTGCTTAACCCAAGCATTTCCGCAAGAGCTAACGCAAGCAGAAAAACTCGCATTGTTATTGCAACAGCTTTATCTGCAACATGGACTGAATTTTCCCAATTATCTGGATGGCTTTTTCTCTATCGTTATGTTGATAGAGGGTAAGTTATTGGCGGTACGCGATGCCATTGGCGAACGTCCGGTTTATATTTTGGAAACACCGCACAGCGTGGTATTAGCCGACCGGCTGGCGACGTTAATGGAGCATAAAGATTGTCAGCGGCTGTTAAATCCGGCCGGCGTTAATGATTTTTTAAGTACCGGTTTTTCCCCGTTTGCCAGAACCCCGGTACAAGGTATCAGTAAATTAGATGCCGGAACGATTGCCACAATTCGGCAATCCGGTATCGAAACTCAGCATTATCACCGTCTGCATGATGAAGCCCCTGAATTAACTGAGGCAGAAGCCGTAGCGCAAATTCGTCAGCTTTTGGAACTGGCGGTCGCGCAGCGCTTTGAAGAAAATGTCAAAACCGGATTATTGCTATCCGGCGGGCTGGATTCCAGTTTGGTTGGTGCGCTAGTTGGCGGTGAGCGGTTAGCTGCGGCTTATTCATTAAACTTCGGCGCGGAATATCGCAATGAACTGGAGTTTTCCGCATTAATGGCCAAGCATTTAAACATTCCGCATCGGGTGATTACCGTGACTGCGGAGATGATTAAAACCAGGTTTTTTCAGACCGCGCGAATTTTAGACGAGCCGATTGGTGATCCTTTAACGGTGCCCAATATCATCGTCGCGCAAGAAGCGGCTAAAGAAGTGCAACTGGTTTTCAACGGTGAAGGCGGCGACCCGGTGTTTGGAGGGCCAAAAAACTTGCCGATTATGGCTTACGAAGCTTACGGCATGAATGAGTTTTCCCGTGAAGAAATGTATTTGCGCTCGTATAACAAAGGCTATGAGCATCTGCCGCAATTGTTATCCGCCGATTTTCGCCAGGCGATAAAACAGGCTCCCGGCACGGCTAAACTGCTGAGGCCGTTTCTGCAAGATGAGCATTTCCATTCCTATCTGCATCGGCTGATGCACATTAACTTACGCCTGAAAGGGGCGGCGCAAATTTTGCCGAAAGTGTTAAAAGCGTCTTCGGCGGCAGGACTTGCCGTGCGTTCGCCACTGTTTGACCGCCGCCTGACTGAGCTGGCGTTTAGTTTGCCGTCGTCGTTGAAACTAAAAGGCTCCGTTGAAAAATATGTGCTGAAACAGGCGGTAGCCGATATTGTGCCGCAAGCGATTATTGCACGGCCTAAATCAGGGATGTTAGTGCCGGTGCATTACTGGTTTGGCAAGGATTTGAAAAAATTTACCCAACAAGTCTTGCTGGCGAAAGATGCCAAAATTGCCAGACTTGTGCAACGCAAAGCATTAGAAAACCTGATTGCCTTTAAAGGCGGCGGCATTCGCCCCTATTATGGTGACCGGTTATGGCTCTTGTTATCCCTGGAATTGTGGATGCAAGCTCACAACATTTCGGATGGAGTGTAAGATGAAAAATTTAGTATTTTCGGCATTATTAATCGGCTTACTCAGCAGCAACGTAGTGCAGGCCGATTTTTTAGGTTTGGGCTGTAAAGAGGAGAAAGGCACAGAAACTCCAGTAGCCGCGCCTTTGGCAGATAAGCTGACTGCGACGATTAAAAAACTGCCGCGAGAAGGTGCGGCGATTGAAAAAATTGAACTGATTAACGGGATTCGGGCGATGGATGGTGAAATCGCCACGCCTGGAGAAGTGAAAATTTTAGTAAATTTAAACTGGGTAGAGTTGTCTAAAAATTCCAGTCAGCGTCAGGCGTTGGATAACACCGCAGCGCGGATTATTGCGGCAGTGTTTGCAGGGCATGAGGATGTGAGCAAATTGCGGGTGATTGTCAGAACGCAGAATGATAAAGGTAAGTATCAGGCCACAGCCAAGGTGTTTTCGTTTACCCGCGCAACGTGGGAGTTGGTGAAAAATAATGCCGGTTATGATGTGAATACATTGGCTGGAGTGGCTAATTTACTGGCGTTGGGGGATTATGTGATCTTGACGGATAGAGGCTGGATGCGGGGTTATTAACCAATGGTGCTGGTTTTATAAAATGTACCTTTAGCCACAAACAAAAACAACTTTATGAGCAAAAAACATCTTCGTCTGAATTAGAGATTGAAAACCAGGCTGGCAACGTTGAGGGCGAGCGGTTTGCCGATAGCATCAGCAATCAAAACAGTGATATTGATACAAGTGTTTATGTTGAAGGTAATGTTAATGGTGGCAATGTCGTCATTAACTACGACACCAATAATGATGTGTCAACACTTTTCCAGACGCACGGTTAAGCAGCGTTACGCTGCAATTCATAATTAAGCGGCGACAAATAACCATTGCTTGAATGCAAACGCAGCCGGTTATAAAAAACTTCGATATACTCAAATATCGACCGCTTAGCTGCTGCCCGAGTAGGATAAGTTTCATGGTGAACCAGCTCGGTTTTTAAGCTGTGGAAAAAAACTCTCTGCCACCGCATTATCCCAGCAATTCCCTTTGCGACTCATGCTTTGCACGATGCCATGTTGCGACAACAATAATCTGTGACTATCGCTGGCATATTGACTGCCGCGATCGGTATGCCAAATCAAACCTTTCGCCGGTTTGCGTTTCCAAATCGCCATGATTAAAGCATCATTGATCAATCTAGCCTGCATCCGTTCGGCCATTGACCAGCCTACGACCTGACGCGAGAACAAATCAATCACCACAGCAAGGTACAGCCAACCTTCTTGAGTTGGAATATAAGTGATGTCGCCAACGTAAACCTGATTCGGCTCAGCCACGGTAAACTCACGCTTTAGATGATTTTTTGCAATCGGTAAATCATGTTTCGAATTCGTAGTGGTGAAAATCAACATGCAAAAATTACCAGGGAATCGGGGAAATCAACATCGAAAAGTTTCCACCCCGGTTGTGTGTAATCATCCAGCATTTTGCTGGAGCAACCCTGGATGTTATCAATAGATTTTATTGCCGAAATCAGACGCCGCCATTTTGTGAGCGGCGAAAACATTAGTTCAATCGCACGTAGTCTTAAACTATCGCGCCCCACTGTTCGTAAAGGCCTAAAAACTGAAAACGAACCTTCTTATCAACGCCAAAACCAGCCTGTCCCAAAATTGGGGACTTTCCAAGAGCAGTTACGCAGTTGGCTAGAATTGGATGCCAAACGGCCTAAACGCCAAAGAAGAACGGCGCAACGGTTGTTTGAGTGTTTGCAAATCGAAGGTTATCAAGGTTCTTATGGCCCCATACAACGTTTTGTTCAAGATTGGAAACAGCAGCCAAATCACAATCTATCAACCAAACAAGTCTTTGTCCCCTTCGCTTTTCCAGCAGGCGAGACCTGCCAATTTGATTGGAGTCAGGAAACAGTTTCGCTGGGTGGTGTGGTTCAAACCATTAAAGTCGCGCATTTCCGTCTTGCTTACAGTCGGCAGATGTTTGTGGTGGCTTATCCGCAGGAAACCCAGGAAATGGTATTGGATGCTCATAACCGGACAGCATAGAAACCGCCTTGCAGAAGCAACGCAAAAGGTTGGATGAGCTGAGCAGGCTAAAAATGCACTTGCTAGTTGAATTCGCCATCAGGGCCGTTTTATTTTCCATCATCGCTCTTAATAAAGACTATGGCTATTTTTCTGAATCTGTTCGGCCGTCATTTTGCCGCGCAATATCTTAAAAACCCATTGGGTATAAATCAAAACAATCGGCAAAAACAACAGTGTTCCCCACAACAAAAACTGCAAGGTTTTTTGGCTGGCACTGGCATCCCAGATTGTCAAAGAAGTATTCAAGGAAATATTGGACGGAATCAAAAATGGAAACATGGAGACACTGGCAGTCAAAATAATACTCGCCAGCATTACGGCACTGGCAATAAACGCCAAATCCGCTTTATCTTTTTTAGATAGCCAAATTGTCAAACCGCCAGAGATAAATACCAGGACAGGAATCAACCATAAGGCAAAATAATGCTCGTAATTATCCAGCCACAAACCATCACTGCGTTTAACAAATTTAGCCAGCGGATTTGATACCGCATTCATCACAACTTCCGATTTGATGTGATAACCTTCCAGCCGCGTGACCCACAATCCGGCAATCGCAAAAGCCACCAAGGAAAGTATCGCAAACCGTGTCACCATCACCTTTGCTGTTGCCTGAATTTCGCCTTCGGTTTTTACCTGCAAAAATACCGCACCGTGCATGATTAACATGGCTACGCTGACTATGCTGACCAATAACGCAAACGGATTTAACAAGCCTATAAAATCACCTAAATAGAAAATCCGCATGTCGCTATCCAGATGAAATGGAATGCCTTTCAATAGATTGCCGAACACCAACCCAAACATCACTGCGGGAATTAAGCCGCTGATGAAAAGTGATTTATCCCACCAATCGCGCCAGCGGTGATTCGGTAATTTGCTGCGGTAATCAAAGCTTAACGGGCGAAACATCAGAGCGAACAGCACCAGCAACAAGCCAGCATAAAAACTTGAAAATAAGACTGAATAAGCAATCGGCCAGGCGGCAAACAACACGGCTCCGGCAGTGATAAACCAGACCTGGTTTCCTTCCCACATTGCGCCCATTGCATTGATAATCACGCGGCGTTGGTCATCGGTTTTGCCTAAATACGGCAGCAAAATTGCCGCGCCGACATCGTAACCGCCGGTGATGGCAAAGCCGATCAAAAATACTTGCAGCAATCCCCACCACAAGCAGCGCAAAATTTCGTAATCAAATAACATCATGCTTCTCCTTCAGTGTGATAGACAACGCCCTGTTTGATGTAGCGAATCATTAAAAACATTTCCACCGCCAAAAACAGCGAATACAAAGCAATATAGGCGATTAAACTCATCACCATTTGCGAGACAGAAAGTGACGAGGCGCTTAAGAAAGTCGGCAATACGTTTGCTACCGCCCAGGGCTGGCGACCGAACTCAGACACAAACCAACCCATTTCACTGGCAATCCACGGCAATGGCACGGCATACAGATTCAGTTTTAGCAACCAAGTTGGGGAAGTTTTGCGAATCACGGTATAAAAAAAAGTTAAACCGGAAATCAGCAATAAGGTAAAGCCGCATCCCACCATAATTCTGAACGTCCAGAAAAGAGGCGCAACCGCTGGAATGCTATTTTTTGCCGCCTGTTCTATCTGTTGCTCACTGGCATCGGTGACTTTTTCAGTATAGGCTTTCAGCAATAATCCATAACCCAAATCCGGTTTATAGCGGGCAAAATCAGCCAGCAATTGTGGATCGTGTTTGTCATCACGCAAGTCTTGCAATAAAGAATAGGCTTTGATGCCGTTGCGAATCCGTTGCCGGTTTTCTTTGACAATATCGGTTAAGCCGATAATCGGAGTGTCCAAAGAGCGCGTGCCAATAATCCCTAAAACCCAGGGAACTGTAATGGCAAAATCATTTTCCATTGTCTCCTGATTGGGAAACGCGATAGGAGTAAAGGCGGCTGGTGGCGTTTCGGTATGCCATTCTGCTTCAATCGCGGCAAATTTGGCTTTCTGGATTTTGCCGACGCTGTAACCGCTTTCATCGCCCATAACGATGACTAGCAATACTGCAACCAGACCAAACTTTGCGGCTATATCATAGGAGTGTTTGGCAAAATCAGTCTCGCGATTGTTGAGCAGATAATAAGCACTGACCGCCAGAACAAAGGCAGCCGCCGTGTTATAGGCAGCGGCGGCGGTGTGGGCAAACTTAACCCAGGCATCAGGATTAAACAACAGACTGCCAAAATCCAGCACTTCCATCCGCATGGATTGATAGTTGAATTCCGCACCGTGCGGATTTTGCAGCCAGCCATTGGCGATTAAAATATTGAATGATGATAGAGTGGAACCGAGCACCAGCAGCCAGGTCACCATTAAATGCTGGTTTTTAGTGAGTTTGTCCCAGCCGAAGAAAAACAGCCCGACAAAGGTGGATTCCAGAAAGAATGCCACCAGACTCTCAATCGCCAGCGGTGCACCGAAAATATCGCCGACATACAGGGAAAAATACGACCAGTTCATCCCGAACTGAAACTCCATTGCCAAGCCGGTTGAAACGCCCACGGCAAAGTTAATCCCGAATAATTTGCCCCAAAACTGGGTCATCTCCTTGTAAACCTGCTGTCCGGTTTTGACATAACAGGATTCCATAATCGCCAGTAACAGCGATAAACCTAAAGTCAGCGGTACAAATAAAAAATGATATAAAGCGGTAACGGCAAACTGCCAGCGTGATAATTCAATAACGCCTTCTGAAATCATAAAGCCTCTCGGGTGTTTGAAGCCTTAAACAGGCTTTTTCACGATAGAAAAGCTAAATGTTATCACGAACCTTAAAGGGAATTCGGCAAATCCGTGTTAGATGAAATGAGGCTTGAGGAGTAAGGAATGCAGTGATTTACTATTCCAGACTCTGATTTGACTTGTTATCTTCGGGGCAGCCATAATTTTTGGCTGTATATGACAGAATTAAAATTGCCAGACTGAGCAGCACAATCGAAACGGTAATGGCAATCAGCAAGTGGATATGGAAATCGTCCGCAACCTTACGGACATCAATCACCAAATGCCGCGACAGCGCGGTAATGGCAATGTAAATCAGAAACTGCACCGGCATTCGGCGGGTTTTGAAATAGGTTCCTATCATCGCCCCCAGTTCCAGATAAATAAACAGCAACAGAATATCTTCCAGGGTGGCGTGGCCTTCGTGCATCATCACAATGTAATCATGCACCGCCGACCACACCACGGTCGCGCCAATTCCAAACAAAGCCAGATAATGAAAAGCATCTACCAGCATATCGCCGACTTTATGAATCCAGACGGTTCTGTTTTCCATCATCATTGCTCTGAGTTAAAGGTTATACAACGCAGCAGTTTTTCTGCGCCACTTGAATTAACGCCTGCACTTCCTGATCCAGGGTGGTGACATCAGCATCAAATTCAGCGGCGTGAACTGAATATTCCGCCGCGCCGCTTTGAGTCGCCACCCCCATTCCATCAGCCGTTTTTACTGTTTCCAGAATGTCCTGTTTGATGGTGTTGGCAACCTGTTCGGCTTTTGTTAAAGGCGCTCCGGTTAAAGTCAATAAAAAACAGGCTTCATCAAACCGCGCTGCCAGGTCTATGCCAATTCGGATATCCTGTTTTAACACATCCACCACATCGCGCAATACTGCTTCCAGTTCATGTTCTGGTAAATGCTGCTGCTTTTGAAACGGCATCAGGCTGATAAAAACCAGCGAAAACGGCGAGCCGTTGCGTTTGGAGTTTTCAACCTTTTCCCGTAACCGCTGCAAAATGCCATCTCTGGTCAAGAGTTGGGTCAATGGGTCTAACGGCAGATTTTCTTTGGCCAACGCCTCCTGTGCTTCCAGTCTTAACACATTAATAATACCCAGCGAGCAGGCCAGTAATAATCCCAATATCCAGGTGAAGTACCACATATCGCTCTCCTTAATAAAGACTGTGAGTGTTTTGCTGAATCTGCTCAACCGTGATTTTGCCGCGCATCACGCTAAAAACCCAGCGGGTGTAGGTTAAGATGATTGGCAAAAATATCACCGTTGCCCAGAACATGATTTGTAAAGTTCTATGGCTGGAACTGGCATCCCAGATGGTCAATGAGCTGTTCAGCGAGATATTTGACGGAATCAAAAACGGAAACATCGACACTCCGGCGGTTAAAATAATGCCCGCAACTGCCACTGAACTGCTGACAAAAGCCCAGCCGGGACGGTCTTTTTTCGATAACCAGATGGTTAAACCGCCAGCGACAAATACCAAAACCGGAATTGCCCACAAAGCCGGTACATGTTCATAATTATCCAGCCAAAGTCCTTCGCTGCGTTTGACGAATTTTGCCAGCGGATTTGATGCGCCATTTTGCAGAACTGTTGAGGTAATGTGATAGCCTTCCAGTCGCGTCACCCATAACCCTGCCAGCGCAAATGCCGATAGGGCGATGCTGGTCGCCAAGGTAACGGCTTTTTTTGCCCGTTGCTGAATCTCGCCAACGGTTTTTATTTGCAAAAAGACCGCGCCGTGCATCACTAACATGAATAAACTCACCACGCCGGCAATCAAAGCAAACGGATTGAGCAAACCGAAAAAATCGCCTAAATAAGTCATCCGCATATCGCTTTCCAGGTGGAAAGGAATGCCTTTCAGCAAATTGCCAAACGCTACACCGAAAATCAACGCAGGCACAAAACCGCCGACAAACAGGGCTTTATCCCACCAGTCGCGCCATTGTTGATTGGGCATTTTGCTGCGGTAGTCAAACCCTAACGGACGTAACCACAAGGCAAACAGCGTCAAAAATAACGCAATATAAAGCGAAGAAAACGCCACGGCGTAAGCAATCGGCCAGGCTGCGAACAATGCGCCACCGGCGGTAATAAGCCAGACTTGATTGCCTTCCCAGGTCGGGGCAGAGGCATTTAAAATCACCCGCCGCTCATCGTCGGTTTTGCCTAAAAACGGTAATAACACGCCCACGCCGCAATCATAACCGCCGGTAATGGCAAAACCGATTAATAGCACACCTAAAAAAGCCCACCAGATACAGCGTAAAGTTTCGTAGTCAAAAATCATTATAAAGCTCCTTCGGTCACTTCAAAATGGTAGCGGCCTTGATGCAGGCTGCTTGGGCCCTGCTTGATAAATTTCAGCATCAAGAATACTTCAATGGCTAAAAATACGCTGTAAACCAGAAAGTAACCGATTAAGCTAAAAATTAAGGAGCCTTCTGACAAAGATGAAGCGCTCAAAAAGGTCGGTAAAATTTCGGCAATCGCCCAGGGTTGGCGACCGAACTCCGCGACAAACCAGCCCATTTCGCAGGCTATCCACGGCAATGGCATGGTATAAAGCGCCAGTTTCAGCAGCCAGTCCTGCCGGCATTTGCGAATCGAACTGGCGATAAAAGACAGGATAAATACGGTTAGCGAAACAAAACCACAGGCAACCATGATGCGGAAGCTCCAAAATAAAGGTGCGACACGGGGAATTGAAGATTGCGCTGCCTGCTCAATTTGCTGTTCCGAGGCGTCGACGACTTTGTCCGTGTAGGGTTTTAGCAATAAACCGTAGCCCAAATCGGTTTTAATCCGGTTAAAATCGGCGATTAATCGCGGGTCGCTTTTATCATCACGCAATTCCTGCAACAGCGAATAAGCTTTGATGCCATTGCGGACCCGCTGGCGGTTTTTTTCCAGAATTTCGGTCAGGCCGATAATTGGCGTATCAGTGGAGCGTGTGCCGATTAACCCAAGTACCCACGGAATTTTGATGGCAAAGGAAGTGGTCATGGTGTCCTGGTCGGGAAAGCCGATTACGGTAAACGCCGCTGGTGCCGGTTCGGTATGCCATTCCGCTTCAATTGCTGCGAGTTTGGTTTTTTGCACTTCGCCGTCGGTATAGCCGCTTTCGTCGCCTAAGACAATCACCGACAACGTGGCCGCCAAACCAAAACCGGCAGCGATGGTAAAGGAGCGCTGGGAAAAAGCCGCATCGCGGCCTTTCAACATGTAGTATGCGCTAATCCCCAGTACAAAAGCGGAGGCGGTGGTATAACCGGCGGCAACCGTATGTACGAATTTAACCTGCGCGGCGGGATTAAACAGCAAATGTCCGAAGCTGGTCAGTTCCATCCTTAAGGTTTCAAAGCTGAATTCCGAACCCACCGGGTTTTGCATCCAGCCATTGGCGACTAAAATCCACAAGGCTGATAAATTGGAGCCCAATGCCACCAGCCAGGTGACCAGCAAATGCGAGCCTTTGCCCAATTTATCCCAGCCAAAGAAAAACAGCCCAACAAAAGTCGATTCCAAAAAGAACGCCATCAAGCCTTCAATGGCCAGTGGGGCGCCGAAAATATCGCCGACATAGTGTGAGTAATAAGACCAGTTCATCCCGAATTGAAATTCCATCGTTAAACCGGTGGCAACGCCCAAAGCAAAGTTTATTCCGAATAATTTGCCCCAAAACTGGGTCATATCTTTGTAAATCTGCCGGCCAGTCATCACATAAGTGGATTCCATAATTGCCAATAAAAACGACAATCCCAATGTTAAAGGCACAAACAGGAAATGGTATAAGGCTGTGGTGGCGAATTGCCAGCGCGATAACTCAACAACAGTTTCTGAAATCATAAAATCTCCAGTGTGTTTGATGACATGAATGCGACATCAGGTGCGATTAGAAGTAGAAATATTAGCATATCCTTATTTATATCCATAATTAACTTTGCTGTTTTCTGAATGTAAGAATTTTCAGGGCAGGAGTGATAGCATAGGCTTTTAGAAAAATCAGGCGGAGTATATCGACATGAGCACAATCCGAATTTTTAAAAAAGGCAGTTTTTTTCAACCTTCTGATGATGAGCCGGTCCGCGCCGTCATCAGTGAATCCGAACATGCGGTGGTAGTGGCATGGCATCTAAAAACAGGGCAGAAGATTCCCGCACATTGTCATCCCAAGGGCCAGGATACCTGGACTGTTTTATCGGGCAGCGGTGAATATTGTCTGGATGCCGAGAATCGCCAGACAATTGGCGCGGGCGATGTAGTGATTGCTTATCAAGGGCAAATGCACGGGGTGATTAATGATGGCGAAGAGTCATTGACCTTTGTTTCTGTGGTTTCCCCGAATGCCGGCTATCAGTTGCTTTAAACATCGCGTGCCAAGCGAAAACCGATAAAATCGGCCCGGTCATTGGCATCACGGCGAATCCGGCTGGCAGAGCGGACACTGCGTTTGGTGTTTACCCAGGAGCCGCCGCGCAACATCCGGTAAGTGTCTGCGCCTGGGTCAAAACAGCGCAATTCTTCACCGTTGTAGTTTTCACTATAGCGGGAGGCGGTCCATTCCCAAACATTGCCGTGCATATCGTATAAACCAAACTGATTGGCGGCAAAACTGCCTACTTCCACGGTTTGTTTACGGTGCTGGCCGACTTGCGCTTCTGTGCCGTAATCCAGGCTGCCGTTAAAGTTGGCCTGTTCGGTGCTGATAAATTCGCCGGTAGAAAAAGACGTTTCTGTGCCGGCCCGACAGGCGTATTCCCATTCGGATTCGGTAGGCAGGCGATAGGAAAAACCGGTTTGCTCCGATAACCACGCGGCATAACTGAGAGCATCGCGCCAGCTGACATTAATTACCGGCCTTAAGCTACGGCCCCAGCCATTGTCCGCCGGTTTCCTGCCGCTGGTGGCTTTCACAAACAAATCGTATTCAGCAAAACTCACGGCATATTGTCCCATCACAAAGTCGGCGACCGTGACTTCATGGCGGCGCTCAATAGTGTAGCGACCGGCTTCCGTATCTGGACTGCCCATCATGAAACTGCCGCCGCTGATTCTGACCATTTTGATGGCCGGTTTGCCGTTTCTGAACTTATCGTGAAAAAAAATCGCCGGATAAATGGTTGGGGCAGGTATGGGATTTTCCTGATTTGAGGAGGAAAAAAGTTTGGCCAAGGAACTGGCAAAACGATTAAACGAGGTAACTTTAGCAAGATTTTGCTGGGGCGATTGGATGACAGACGGCGCGGACAATTTCGGCTTGGAGGTCATTTGCAACTGTCCGGGCTGCTGAATCAGCCCCAATGCCAAAGCCCAGGATTCTACGGCCCAAAAGGCAAAATGATCAACAATGCCAAGGTTATCATGCAGACGCTGGGCTAACTGGTTTAGCTGCACTGCAATCGGCAGTGATGATGGTTTTTTCAGCAAGTCTGCTACGGCCCGCTCTTTTAATGCAGCCACCAGCAAGTTGGTTTCGCGTCGATATTCAGGGCATAAATCACGCAACATGGCTTCACACCGTTTTGGATCATCGCAAACGGCACGACCAAATTGGACAATAAGCTGGTTTAATTGCTGGCGCGGGTGTTCGTTGAGCATATAAATAACGGCTGAAGTGAATAAACTTTCTCGCGCTATTATATGTTATCACTGGTTTTTAAGGGTAAAAGCACATACATGGCTGCCTTTTGCCATGCAGGCTGTCTGCTCTATTTTTGTTGCCAATACCGAAGAAATCAAGGTTTTATCAAACTCACATATTTCTTCATGCTGTTGCGCCAAATCATGGTAAATACAGTTGCAGGCTTCAATTGCCAGTGCCTGGTTTTCTGAGGTGTGACTTAATTTTGCCTGAAAACCCAAATCATCCATGACGGTTAATAATAATTTTAACCGCTCAGCCTGGTCTTTATCGGCAAATTGTGGCAACAACCGGTCTGACAGTACGCCAGCCAGCTTTTGCAAATAAGCGGCAAAATTTTCAGAGCCCAAAGATTGTTTTAAATCGGCCAGAATCAGTTCTGCAAACCAGGCATATTGCTTGGGAAAATAATTCAATCCGGCTTGCGTTAGAGTATAGGCGCAGACAGGACGTCCGGCGGTTTTATTGAGCGAACCGGGTTGTAAATAGCCCTGTTTTTCCAGTTTGGCAAAATGCTGTGTTACGGCATTGCGGGAAATCTCCAAGGCAGCCGCAATTTCATCAATAGTCAGTCCGCCTTTGTTTTCAAGCAATAATTTTAAAATTTGATGTTGCCGGGAGCCGATTTTGACAGCCATAACATATCCTCATTCCAGTTCAGTTACTAAGGGAATCATAACAAATAACCTGTGGTAAGCCGAAAAATCAGCCTCAAAAATCACAGGTAAAACCATTAAAGTTCAGCAACAGAAATAGAACCAGCCCGCGAGAGCCACTGATTTTCTAAGATAGCAGTAGAAAAAAATCTTATGCCATGTTTTTATTGTAAAAGGCTATGTGGTTTGCTATCCTTTTTAAGGTTAGCGAGTTCTGGGACTAAACAGAACAAATAATAATTAAAGTAAGAGGAACAAACCATGAGCGAAACAGCAACACTATACGAAAGAATTGGCGGCGAAGCGGCAGTAAACGCGGCAGTGGATGTTTTTTACCGCAAAGTGTTAAATGATTACCGCATCAACCGGTTTTTTGACAATACCAATATGGATGCCCAGGTTGCGAAACAGCGAGCTTTTTTTACCATGGCTTTTGGTGGCCCAAACAACTACACAGGTAGAGATATGCGGACAGTTCATGCCAAACTGGTAAAAATGGGTTTGAACGATTTTCATTTTGATGTGGTGATGGAGCATTTAGGTGCAACTTTAACGGAATTGAATGTTCCCGCTGATCTGATTAGGGAAGCGGCGGCAATTGCTGAAAGTGTTCGTAATGATGTATTAGGAAAGTAGCAAAAACGTGTGCTGGATGAAAAGGTAAATCCTGTTCAGCACACGATGTTTTCTGATTGCCGATAAGCGATATAGCGTTGCTTATCCTTCGTTTTTCCCTTGTAGGATGTCAAAAGGCAAGTTAAAAGAATTGACAAAAGTTGATAAGCACTTGAATTTTCTTATTTAAAAAGTAATATTATAGAGAGTGAGTTTAGCTGTAGGCTCTAATATTTTAGAAATATACATACTTAGCTCCAGAATTATTTATATAACAATAACTAAAAAAAACAGTGGTTTAAATACTTTTCTCCGGGGAGATCATCATGGGATTATTCAAAAAATCCGATCCAGCTAAAAATTCAGACCAATCGGGCGGTGCTGATAAAGAAAAACCTGAAAAATCCAGCTTTTTTTCCTTTGGAGGCAAAAATAAAAATACCGTAACGCAGCCGAATGAAGAGGCCTCCGAAAAAACTGACACCGCCCAACCATCATCTGTTGCCGATGCCCCTTCTGTCCAAAACAAAGACAGCACGGCGCAATCTCTTTATGCTGATGAGGAGCCTAAAACCTCGCGCTTTTCCGCAATAAAAACCAAACCGAAAGAACAGACCCATACCGTTACAGAAGCATTGAATTATGCGCCGCCCAAAAAGCTTGCAACCGTTCTACCCGGTTCAGCAGCTGAGCATGGATTGCAGGAAAAGTTCGGCTCCAAACAGCGGGCAATGAATTTTTATAACAAACAGGTGCTTACATTTCTCGCTCCTGAAATGCAGAAATTTGTTGAGCAACAGGAATTCCTGTTTATTTCGACTTCTGATGCCAAAGGAGAGTGTGACTGCACTTCCAAGTTAGGCGAAGCGGGCTTTATCCGGGTTTTGAATGAAAAATATTTGATGTATCCAGAATATCGCGGCAATGGTGTGTATGCGAGTTTGGGCAATATCAGCGAAAATCCGCATATCGGTTTGCTAATTATTGATTTTTATAAGGATACCATTGGCTTGCATGTGAATGGCAAAGCCAGAATTGTTGAAAATGAGGAGTTGTTGCAGGTTAAGGATAATATTCCGGCATCAGTGATTGCTGAAATAACCAAAGAGGGCAAGAAAAAACCTGAGCGCTGGGTAATGGTGGAAGTAGAAGAAGCTTATGTGCAATGTTCAAAACATATTCCGCTATTGAAAAAGCTCGACAAGCGCTTGGATTGGGGTACCGATAGCGAAGTAGAGAAAAAAGTTGATTATTTCCAGTTGCAGGATATTCCTTTATACGACCGGTTAGGCGGTGATAAAACCATGCAAATTGTGGTTGACCATTTTTATCGCAAAGTGTTGCAAGATGATTTAGTCGCCCCTTTTTTTGAAGATGTTGATATGGATGCGCAACGGGAAAAACAAAAAGGCTTCCTGTCTTATGCTTTTGGCGGGCCTTACCGTTATAGCGGCAAGGATATGCACGCAGCACATGAAAGGTTAGTAAATCAAATGGGCTTGAGTGACCAGCATTTTGATCATCTCATGGGGCTATTAAAAGAAACGTTTCAGGAATTGCAAGTTCACGAAAAGGAAATCAATCAGGTTCTTGCACTGCTGGAAAGTGCCAGAGATGACGTATTATGTCGCTAAAAGGATTAATCATGTCTGCTAAAGCCAAGAGATTAACCGTTGGAGGAAAAGCTTATAACTGTGAACCGGAAGAAACGGTGTTAGACGCTTTGCTAAGACAGAAAGCTCCGCTGCCCTATGCCTGCCGGCAGCAAATATGCAAAATGTGCGCAATGCGTTCGCTTAATGTCGCGCCCCCCGCAGAATCACAAAAGGTATTGAAAGACACCCTGAAAGCTAAAAACTATTTTCTTGCCTGTGCCTGTATTCCTGAACAGGATATGGATATTGCCCTGCCAGAGGCTTTGACGGTGCAGGTGGCGGCAACAGTTACCAATATAGACGTTCTAAGTGACAAGGTTATTGCACTGTTATTGCAATCGGAAAGACAGGTCAATTATGCCGCCGGCCAAAGTATTGTGTTAATGAATCAGGACAGGATAGGGAAGAATTATTTTATTACTTCATCAACCAGCCAAAAAGAAAATTGTCTGATTGAAATTCATGTGCCTTTAGTTGAAGATAGTTTTTTTAGTGACTGGGTAAAAGACGAATTACAAAAGGGAGAACTGGTTTATATTTCCTGCCCAATGGGACAAAATTTTTACGTTCCTAACCGCTTAGACCAGCCCATTCTTTTAATCGGCATAGATGAGGGCTTGTCGCCATTAATAGGCATTATGCAGGACGCTTTGGAAAATGATCACACCGCACCTATCTATTTATTTCATGGTGTAACCAGTGCAGACCGGCTTTATCTGGGCGCAGACTTGCGGGAAATCACCCAGTACCGGCCTAATTTTCATTATTGCCCTTGTATTGAAAATCCAGATATGCAGGCTAAAGATTTTTACCAGGGACAGGCGCATAAAGTGGCTTTGAAGATGATGCCTGATTTAACCGGTTGGCGAGTGTTTGTGTGTGGCAAGTCAGAAGCTGTTAAGACAGCGCAAAAAGAAATTTATTTGGCGGGCGCTTCCACTAAAGATATTTATGCCATTTTTATGAGTTAAAAACTCAGCGTCAAAACAAAGTTAATATTAACCAAACCTTTCAGCCACTTTTCCCTGTTTTTCACCGCTATTACAACTTTGGAGGCATAGCGCGTTAAAAACGATACAGGTTTACCTGATTTTATCGACCGGTTGAGGAAAGAGGCAATCCACAAGAGACCAAGCATTAAAGTTTAACAATCCACTCGTGCACAATCGCTTGCATAAAATTTATAAAAAGCACAAATTACCTTCTATAATCAAGCTATTGCTTTTGCATAAATCCTTGCATGATGACCTTAAAAATAGAAACACACCGTTCAGGAATATTTGTATTTCAAGTCGGGGCGGACCTGGAAAAGCTAAGGCCGATATTAGACAAAATTGATTATGGCCACAGGCTGTTTTCCTCTTTGCCGTTGTTGCCAGATATTGCCGCGCAACTGGAGAAGGAAACCTTGGTTTCCAGTATTCGTGGTACCGATTGCATCGAAGGGGGAACACTCACTGAGGATGAAATTTTACAGGTCATCGAATCTACCCCTGAGGTTACCCAAGAAGAACGAAAGCAACGCATTAGCAATTTATCCAAAGCCTATCAATTTGTAGAGCAGCAGGTCATTAATTCACAACCTGCTTTTTTGCTGTCTGAACAATTTATTTTGCACTTGCATCAAATCATCAGCAGTCATTTAAATGATGGCCATTACAGCCCGGGGCAGTACCGCGATAATCCCAAGAGCAAAATAACCAAAGTGGGCGACGCTGAACACGGCGGCGCTTACAAGCCGCCACAGGCACACATTGATATTAAGTTATTGATGGGGCAGTTAGTGGCATGGCTGAATAGTCCAGAGTTGCTAGAGTTTCCCTGTCTTATCAGGGCCGCGTTAGCGCATTATTATTTTGAGCGCATACATCCGTTTCAAGACGGAAATGGCAGGGTAGGGCGATTGCTGGAGAAAACCATTTTGCTGGCAGCCGGCTATAAATATGCCAGCCGGGGGGTTGATGGCTATTATCTGCAAAACATAGACGCTTATTTTCTAGCCTTTAATCATGCACGCAAACAGGAAAAAGACAGCCCCGAAAACTGCAATCAGGTTTTTATAGAGTTTGTGTTAAATGGTTTCGCGACCAGTATTGAGCGTTTGCATCACCGCGCCAATAAATTGATGGAGCATTTTTTAATTTTGGCCTGGCTTGGGGATTTGTTGAAAAACAAGCGGATTAATCAACGTGAGTATGGCATTTTGGAGTATCTAGGCAATCAACCGAACCCGGTTACAACAACACAGTTGAAAAAATATACTTGGTATCAGCATCTGTATCATGGTTATTCGCTTTCCACAGAGAGCCGCGACTGGACACATTTAATTAACAGCGGTCTTGTCATAAAGTCAGAGAATGACGCTGTGAAACTGAACCCTTTTATATAAACGGTTTTATTCATCCCAATCCTTCCACTCAATCTGATGATCCAGCAAATAATCATCAACCGCCTGACCAATGGTCGGGAAAAAGTTGCCAACTCCCAGCTTGCCATACAAACCATAGAGCTTAATCTGATCTTTCACCCGGCCTTTCATTTCGGCAAAACATAATTCTATTCCTGCCTGTTGTAGGGTATTAATCAGCTCTGTCAAAGAATCTGCGGCGGTGATGTCAACATCTGTCACCGGCTCTGCCGCCACCAGCACGCGCTTGGTGACAGTCGGTGCAGCCGCCACCGCCTGCAAAACCTGCTCATGAAAAATTTCGGCATTCGCGAAAAACAGCGGCGCATCCCAACGAAAAATCACCAGACCGGGAATCAGTCGCCCTTCAGGATGGCGGGTAATGTCATGATAGCCTTTCATGCCATTCACCCGCCCCAATACTGCCGTGTAAGGATGCCATGCTCGCCAGATGAAAATCAGCAACGCTAACACCACCGCCAGAAAAATTCCCTGAATCACTCCCAGCAATGCTACCGCAAACAAACAAATCAATGACAGGACAAATTCACTGGGGCGCAGATGATACAACCGAGACAGTCCGCGAATATCCAGCAAAGCGGTACAAGCTGAAATAACCACCGCTGCCAGTGCGGCATGAGGGACATTTTTCAATAAGTTCGGCGCAAAAATTAACAATGCTCCCACACATAACGCTCCAACCACAGCAGCAAGTTGAGTTTTCGCCCCCGCCGCTTCCGCTACCGGTGTCCGCGAGGCACTGCTGGTTACACAAAAGCCCTGAAACAAACCGGCAACAATATTGGCAGCACCCAATGCAATCAGCTCCTGATTGCCATTTACCTGATAGCCGCCGCGCAAGGCAAAAGTGCGCGATAACACACTCATATCGGCAAAAGACACCAAGGCAATTGCCACCGCACCGGCGAATAAGGCGTTGGCCTCATCCCAGGAAACCACAGGAATTCTCAATTTTGGCAAACCTTGCGGCAATGAGCCAACTACCGCCAGCTTAAAGTTTTCGGCTAAATCAAAATAGCTAACCACCAGGGTTGCCATAATCACCGCCGCCAACACGCCGGGGATTTTAGGCAGAAACCGTTTAAAGCCGAAAATAATGACTAAGCTTGATACCCCAATTGCGCAAGCCATGTTATTAACCCGGCCTGCCAGTATCCCCACATACAATAACAACAGCTCTTCTACCAGGTTGTCGGCTTTAACTGAAAAACCCAACAGCTTTGGCAATTGCCCAATCAGCACCGTAATGGCAATGCCGTTCAGATAGCCTGAGCGAATCGGCTTTGATAACAAGTCGGTGATGAAGGCAAACTTGCACAGCCCAACCAGTATGCACAAAGCCCCGGACAAAATCGCTAAAACTCCGGCAAAAAGCACGGCTTTGTCAGCGTCTCCGGCAGCTAAAGGCAGAATAGTTGCGGCAATCAGGGCGATTAAACCGGAGTCTGGCCCCAGGATTAAAATCCGGCTGTGACCCAAAACCGCATAAACCAGCAGCGGCGTAATCGAAGCATACAAACCATAAATCACCGGCAAACCGGATGCCGCTGCGTAACCCATCCCGGCTGGAACTAGAATGGCAGTTAAGGCAAAGCCGGCGATAATGTCAGAAAACAGCCACGGCAATTTATAACCGCGTAACACCGCCAGCACTGGCAGCCAGTGATTCCAGACTGCTTGTCGGTTTTTGTGTGCAAACACATCAGATTGGGGAGACGGCATAACAGGCAAATCTCAGGTTGGGTTAAAAACAGGTTTCAAGCGGATGTGACTGTGATATATAGATAACTTCCAGTCAATACCTAGTTTAGCCACTATCTTACGCCTTTAGACCCGGCAAGGTCGCGGTATAATTGCTGACAGAATCAATCAACGCCTTTTAACTAAATACCAACAGCCATGAATCTTAAAATCGCCCTCGCCCAAACCCAATTTTTTGTCGGCGACATTGCCGCCAACGTTAAAACCATTGTTGAATCTGCCCGCTATGCCCGTGATGAATTAGGCGCGGATTTAATCGTATTCCCTGAGCTTACCGTCACCGGCTACCCCGCCGAAGATTTGTTGTTGCGCCGCGATTTTATCAACCTTGCCAATAATGCGATTTATGAAATTGCCGAACAGGTTGCCGATATTGCCCTGGTTATCGGCTATCCAGAACGGGATGGCGATAAGCTCTACAACAGCGCGGCGGTGATAAATCAAGGCGCGATTGTGACAAATTATCGCAAACAGGCTTTGCCAAATTATGGCGTATTTGATGAAGTGCGTTATTTCACAGCCGGCGATAAAGTCTGCCTGTTTGAATTTAACGGCGCAGTGATTGGCCTGACGATTTGTGAAGATGTCTGGCGCGAAGAGATTGTGAAACAAAATCAGCAGGGGGGCGCGGATTTGTTGCTGACCTTGAACGCATCACCGTTTCATTCTGGCAAGATTCATTTGCGGGAAGAAATTGTTTGCAGCCACGCAAAAAATGCGCAATTGCCGATTGTGTATGTGAATCAGGTTGGCGGACAGGATGAGTTAATTTTTGATGGCGTGTCTTTTGTGGTGAATAAAAACGGTGAGGTTGTTTTTAGAGCCGCAGAATTTAAACCGCAAATTGGCGTGGTGGAGTTTGTCGATTGCGTACCGCAAGAACACAGCTGTGCGCCGTTATATCAGGAGGTTTCCAGCGACTATGAAGCGTTAGTGTTGGGCGTGAAGGATTATGTGACGAAAAACGGTTTTCAGGGCGCGATTTTAGGTTTGTCGGGCGGGATAGATTCCGCTCTAGTGCTGGCACTGGCGGTGGATGCGTTGGGTGCCGATAAAGTCGAGGCGGTGTTAATGCCGTCCCGTTACACCCAGGATATGAGTGTGGAAGATGCGGAACTGGAGGCAAAAGCGTTGGGAGTGAAATATCACATTATTCCAATCGAACCCGCAGTAACCGCATTTGGCGAAATGTTGGCGGATATTTTTGCCGGTACCAAGAAAGATGCCACTGAGGAGAATATTCAGGCCCGTTGTCGCGGGGTGATTTTAATGGCGATGTCGAACAAGCAGGGCAAAATTTTGCTGACTACCGGCAATAAAAGTGAAATGAGTGTCGGCTATGCCACCTTGTATGGCGATATGGCGGGCGGATTTGCGCCGATTAAGGATGTACCGAAATTGCTGGTTTATAAGTTGGCGGTGTATCGCAACAGTTTAGCGCCGATTATTCCTGAGCGGGTGATTACCCGTCCGCCGTCGGCAGAGCTGGCGCCTGACCAGGTAGATCAGGATTCGTTGCCGCCTTACGACCAGTTGGACCCGATTCTGGAACGCTATGTGGAGTTGGATCAAACCGCTGAGGAGATTATTGCCGCCGGTTTTAGTCCTGAACATGTACAGCGGGCGATTAGTCTGGTGGACAGAAACGAGTATAAACGCCGACAATCGCCACCGGGAATAAAAATTACCCCGCGTTCATTTGGGCGCGACCGGCGTTATCCGATTACGTCTGGGTATCGGGGAATAAAATAATCAAGGTTAGGCGATGCTAAGCAAATCGTGAAAGAGCTCTATCTGAGTTACGAGAGCAGAAAATAACATAAACGGCAAAAACACACTGAAAACCTTAAACAAAATAAAAACTGCACTGATGCAGCAATTCTGCGACAATTTTTCAAAACTCCACTTAAAACACATCAATGAACGAAAATAAAATGAAATTTGTAGTCTCTTATCCGCAAACCAACTGGGATTATGCCAAATTCAGGCTTAACCGCATCATTCGCGGCAAAGACAAATCCAACGATGTATTTCGCGGCGAACCGGGCGGAAAATTGCAATTGTTTGAGCATGACGGAACATTAGGCGGCATCAAATCATTGGGCGAGCTTTTTCTCACCAAACCGTTTGGAATGCACTATATCGCCGGTGAAGGCTTGTATTTCATCACCGGGTTGCCCTGTTCAGAAGACGGCGTTTCCGGTGATGAACATATCGCCCGCATGAACGATAAAGGTGAGATTGATCTGGAAATACGCAGCCCGTTATTAACTCAGGTGCGCTCGTTGCGCCGCACCGAAAAAGGCTTGCTGGTTACTTCCAGCGGTGTTGATGCCTTGCTGGAATTTGATTTAAGCGGCAATCTGATTTGGTCGTGGTGGGGAACCGAACACGGTTACGACCAGGCTTACGGCGGCGGCACCCGCGTGATTGATAAAAGCATTGACCACCGCCTGAAAAATTATCCCGGTCGCTTGCAAACCACCCATTTGAATTCTGCGATTGTTGACCCCTACGACTCTTCCAAAGTGCTGACGATTTTGTTTTATCAAGGCAAAGTGGCACGAGTTGACCGCGAAACCTTGAATACTGAAATTGTGATTTCTGATTTGAACGGCGCCCACCATATTCGCCCGCATTCCGGCGGTTATATGCTGTCGAATTCCCGTAAAGGTGAAGTGCTGTTGTTTAACAAGGAATTCCAATTAACAGAGCGGATTCCCGGCACCAATAAATATTTTCCGGTGAAATGGGTGCAGGACGCGATTGAAACCCCATTCGGCACCCATTTAATTGCCGATTGTAATGCTTTCAAATTGCGCGAACGCGATGCCAACGGCAAGGAAAAAACCATTAACACCCACATGCCGAATCGGGTGTTTCAAATTGAACCGGTGGCCGATAGCTTTAATTTCCCCAAATAAGTTAAAAAATGACTTTTGTATCAGGAAAAACAATGGACGAAAAACGCTTTTGGCACCTCATTGAACAATCGCGCCAGAATACCAAACACGATTATGAATTGCAGCTCTCGCAACTGGAAGCTTTGCTTAATCCGTTAAGTGAAGAGGAATTTATTGCCTTTTATGATATTTTCAACAAACTGTATGCACAGTCATACAACGGCAATCTTTGGGGCGCGGCCTACCTTATTTTGGGCGGCTGTTCAGATGACGGCTTTGATTATTTCCGTGCCTGGCTGATTGCACAAGGCAAGGAGGCGTTTGATAACGCCCTCGCCAATCCTGACAGTTTAGTGAAAATCGCCGATAACGAAGACATCGATCCCATTTTGGAGGAAATTTTGGGGCTGCTTTATACGATGGCAGTTGAAAAAACCGGACTGGAAGATTTTAGCGAAAAAACCCAGGATTATCCGTATCCTGAGATTAGTTTTGACGCATGGTATGACCAGAAAACCGGCGATTTGGACGAGAAAAAAGCCAAAAAACTCTTTCCCAGACTTTATAAAGCCTTTTGGTAACACTTTGTTTTCGCAGTGCTGAATGAATCGTCCCTGATTTTCAGCCCAGAAAGGGCTGGAGTGTATTGATAAAAACTTAACTTTTCCTGCTGATGATGTTTTCTACTGACTGTTTTCACGTTCAAATCCAACAACTTCCTGAATCCGCACAAGCCAGCGTGAAAATTTCTTTGCAGGCGTGGCTGGAAAAAATCACTGCCGCAAATCTTGCGTTTCAAAATGAAACAGTGACGGAAACGCTGGTGAAAGTCTGGTATTCCAGCCAGTTTATTGCTGAAAGTTGCAGTCGCAATCCTCAATTATTGCCTGATTTGGTTAATTCCGGCGATTTAACCTCTGCCTATCAAAGCGATACGTATACTAAAAAACTGGCAACTTTTGCACCGAGTTCAGAACCTGAGTTGATGACCTTATTGCGGCAGTTTCGGCGGCGGGAAATGGTGCGGACTGCCTGGCGGGATTTGGCTGGTTGGGAAGATTTAAAACAAACTTTATTAGAGCTGTCATGGCTGGCAGATGCCTGCATTCAATACGCCCTCGACTTTCTTTATCAACAAGCCTGTGAAAAACGCGGCACACCAGTGACTGCGGATGGTACGCCGATTAATATCGTAGTATTGGGAATGGGAAAGCTCGGCGCGTTTGAGCTGAATTATTCCTCTGATATTGATTTGATTTTCGCCTATTTGCACGATGGTGAATTAACCGACCGCAAACAAACCACCTACGGGGAATTTTTTGCCCAGATTTGTCGCAGTCTGGTGAAAGTGTTGGATGCACAAACCGTGGATGGCTTTGTGTTCCGTACCGACATTCGCTTGCGCCCTTTCGGAGACAGCGGCCCGGTGATTATGACTTTTGACGGCATGGAAAACTATTACCAGACTCAGGCACGGGAATGGGAACGTTACGCGATGATTAAAGCGCGGCAGGTGGCGGGCGACTTCAGGCACGGTGCCCAGTTTATGGCGATGCTGAAACCTTTTGTGTATCGAAAATATCTCGATTACGGCGCGTTTGAAGAATTGCGTTCTCTTAAAGCGCAAATTAATCAGGAATTGCGCCGCAAAGATCGCTTGGACAATGTGAAACTGGGACGCGGCGGCATTCGGGAAATTGAGTTTATCGGTCAGGCGTTTCAATTAATTCGCGGTGGCCGTGAGCCGCGTCTGCAACAGCGCGGGATTCTGGATATTTTACGGACGTTGGGAGAAATGGAGTTAATCACTGCCGAAGATGCGCAGCAACTGACCGAATCCTATTATTTTTTGCGCCGCGTGGAAAACCACATTCAACAATATCAGGACAAACAAACTCACGATTTGCCGAAAACAGCGGAAGTGCAGCAAATTCTGGCGTATTCGCTGGATTTTGCCGATTGGAATAGTTTTCTCCAGAAGTTAAATCAGGTGCGTGAGCAGGTACAGGCAATGTTCGACCAGGTTTTTTCCCTGACAGCACCAGAACAAAAAACCAGCAACAGTCATTGCGTCTGGCTGGCAAAAGCCGATGAACATGAACTGATTGCGCAATTGGAAGAGCATGGTTTTTATCATCCCGCCGTCGCCTTGAAACAGCTCACCGATTTTAAAAATTCCCATTCCATCAAACGCTTGACCAGCAAGGGCGCGGCAGTATTGGAGCGGTTAATGCCGCAGCTGATTAGTGCGATGCTGTGGATAAAAAATCCCGATGAAACTTTTAAACGGATTCTGGATTTGTTTGAAGCGGTGGCCGGGCGCAATGTGTATCTGGCGTTGCTGGCCGAAAATCCTGAAGCTTTGGCACAGATGGTAAAACTGTCATCGGCAAGTGCCTGGGTGTGTGATTATTTATCGCGGTATCCGGTGCTCTTTGATGAGTTGATGGACACCCGTTCATTATATGAGCCGTTGAAAAAACAGGCGCTGGCGGAACAGCTTAACCAGCAGATGCAAAAAATTGACAGCCGCGACGAAGAACAGGTAATGATTATTCTGCGCCAGTTTAAACAGCTGAGCGTATTGCGGGTCGCAGCTGCGGATATTATGGGCGCGATTCCACTGATGGTGGTCAGCGATTATTTAACCTATATCGCTGAAACTATTGTCGAATATGTGGTGGATTATTCGTGGCAGGCTCTTTGTGAAAAACATGGCTTTCCAGGGCAGGCAAGCGAGAAAGCCGTCGGCTTTGCCGTGATCGGTTTTGGCAAATTGGGCGGTATCGAATTAGGTTACGGCTCTGATTTGGATATGGTGTTTTTGTACGACGCCGAAGATGGTAATGCCATGACGCAGGGTGAGAAACCGATTAGCTGCGTACAGTTTTATGGGCGGTTAGGGCAAAAAATTCGCCATATTTTGGATACCAAAATGCTGTCCGGGGTACTGTATGAAGTGGATTTACGCTTAAGGCCGAGCGGTAATTCCGGTTTATTGGTTTCACACATTAAAAGTTATGAAGGTTATTTGCGCAATGAGGCTTGGACTTGGGAGCATCAGGCGTTGGTGCGCGGGCGGTTTATTGCCGGAGACAAGGCGTTGCAGACAGAATACGAAGAAATTCGCCGCCGCATTTTGTCGCTGCCCAGAGACCATGAAAAACTGAAAACTGAAGTGCGGGAAATGCGCGAAAAAATGCGCGAGGCTTTGGCATCCAAAGAAGCGGGGCAATTTGATCTGAAACAAAGCAAGGGCGGAATTGCTGATATTGAGTTTATGGTGCAGTTTGCAATTTTGGACCAAAGTGCGCTTTATCCTGATTTAACCACTTACACCGATAATGTCAGGTTGATTGAAGGTTTGGCGGCGCATGATTTTTTCACGCCGAAACAGGCGCTGCAATTAAAAACTGCTTATTGTCATTATCGGGATGTTGGACATAGACAGGTTTTGCAAGGCAATAAAGCCGTTGCCGATGAAACTGAATTTGCAGAGCAAAGAGAGTTTGTAGAGGGGCTGTGGGCAGAAATAATGGAGTAGAGACGTGAAATATTGCGTCTCTACAACTGTCGGTTAAGTTAGACCATTGCTAACGCTGAGCTGACAATCAGCAGTATAACAAGCCCAAGCGCAATCAGAATGTAATATTTATGTTTGTGATGATGTATGAATTGTACAATTTTCATAATAAAGCCTTTGCTAACAGAAACAAGTTTGAAGTTAGGCGCATTACAGTTTAATGCCATAACGCGCCAGAATCACCAGCATTAAAAAATAACAGCCTGCGGTAATTGACGATGCAATCCCCATGCTGAGATAAAAATCCAGGCCTTTTTTCAGCAGTATCGGCAGGACAAGAAAAAAAGCCACAGACGGGATGAACAGCCACAAGATATTGTTCGCCAGATCCGCCACTTTAACTGCATCTTTAGTATCAATATAAAGCCATAACATGGCAAGCACGGAAACCAGCGGCAACGAGGCCAGCAACGCTGCCAGCGAGGTATTGCGTTTTGAGATTTCAGAAATCAGCACAATCAAGCCGGCGGTGATAATAAATTTTGCAATTGTGTAAAGCACTTTAAATTAACCTCTACCTAATGCAAAAAAGCCAAGAGTCACTCTAAACTTTTACTGGCAATTTCATAAACATCCGGGGAAATATCCGGTGTTTGCATAATCCGCTGCAACTGTTTTTTCATCAGCTCTTGCCGTTGCACATCAAAGCGCCGCCACGCAGTTAAGGCAGTGACCATTCTTGAGGCAACCTGCGGATTCAAACTGTTCAAGGCAATCACCTGATCTGCCAAAAATTGATAGCCTTCGCCGTTTGCAGCGTGATAGTGCAGGGGATTGTTTTGACAAAATGCCCCAATTAAGGAACGCACCCGGTTCGGGGTTTTCATGTCAAAAGCCGGATGCGACATTAAACCCAACACTGTTGCAAAAGTATCCGGCATGGTTGAGCAGGCTTGCAGAGTAAACCATTTGTCCACAACCAGAGCTTCTTCCTGCCATTGCCGGTAAAAAGCCTCCAGACAGCTGCGCTTTGCCGGATTATGACTATTAACAATGGCATCAAGAGCAGCGATCTGGTCGGTCATGTTTCCGGCGTTATTAAATTGTTCCACAGACAGAGAATAAAGCTGCTGATTTTCCAGACAGCTTAAATAGCTTAAGCAGATATTTTTAACCCGTCGTCGTCCGATTGCGCCGACAGCAAAATTTCCAGACTCATCTTTATGATAGGTTTGATAAAGATGGCTAAACTCTTGCTGAAACTGTTTGGCCAGCTCGCGTTTTACAAACTCGCGGGCTTGATGAATGGCGATAACATCAACAACCGCCATTTGTTCCGCCAGATAAATTTCACTCGGCAAGGTCAACAATAAGGAAAAATAAGATAAATCTTCCCATGGTTGGGAAAGAACTTTTTTATAGGCGCTCAGCAGAATTGGATTCAGCTGCAAGGGGCGATTGTTTTGAATTTCTGCAATCAGTTCAAAAATAATGGCGGTAGCCAGTTTCTGTCCTGCTTCCCAGCGATTGAAAGAATCGCTGTCGTGGCTTAATAAAAACGCCAATTCTTCCAGGCTTTGTTCCATCACTAGCTTAACCGGTGCAGAAAAGCCGCGCAGCAACGATAGCACCGGTTGTTGCGGCAAATTGCCAAACACAAAGCTTTGCTGCGCTTGAGTCAGTTGCAAAACTATTTCATCCTGAGTTTTCTGCTTGTCAAAATCTGGAAGGGTTATGTTGGCTGCCGTGCCGTCAGGGTTTAGCAGCCCCATTTTCACCGGAATATGCAGTGGCGGCTTATTGGTTTGTCCGGGCGTTGCCGGGCAGCTTTGCCCCAAGGTTAAAGTCAGCGTTTGTTCGATAGCGTTGTAGGCTTGTTCCACATGAATCACCGGGGTTCCGGCTTGAGAATACCATTCGCGGAATTGGCTCAAATCAACGCTGTTGGCATCTTCCATTGCCTTGACAAAATCATCGCAAGTTACCGCCTGGCCGTCATGCCGGTCAAAATATAAATCACTGCCTTTTCTAAAACCTTCGGCGCCTAGCAGGGTATGAATCATCCGCACTACTTCCGCGCCTTTTTCATACACGGTCAGGGTGTAGAAATTGTTGATTTCAATATAGGCATCGGGGCGGACCGGATGGGCCAGCGGCCCGGCATCTTCGGCAAACTGGCGGGTACGCAGCAGGTTCACGTCTTCAATTCTTTTGACTCCGCGCGAAGTCTGGTCGGCGGTAAACTCCTGATCGCGAAAAACGGTAAAGCCTTCTTTCAGGCTGAGCTGAAACCAGTCGCGGCAGGTAATGCGGTTGCCGGTCCAGTTATGAAAATACTCATGGGCAATCACGCCTTCAATACCTTCATAATCCATATCGGTGGCGGTATCGGGACGAGCCAGCACAAATTTGGTGTTGAATATATTCAGGCCCTTGTTTTCCATCGCCCCCATATTAAAGTGGCTGACTGCAACCACCATATACAAATCCAGGTCGTATTCGCGGCCATAAACTTCTTCGTCCCAACGCATGGCGCGTTTTAACGATTGCATGGCGTGACTGCATTTGTCGATGTCGTGGGCTTCGACAAAAATTTGCAGGGTAATCTCGCGTCCGCTTAGGGTGAGAAAATGGTCTTCAATCATTTCCAGTTGCCCTGCCACCAGTGCAAATAAATAGCAGGGCTTGGCAAACGGATCTTCCCATTTTACCCAGTGCTGATTGTTTTCCAGTTCGCCAGACGCAACTTTATTGCCATTTGACAGCAGCACCGGATATAAATCCTTATCGCCGGTTAAGGTGGTGGTGAATTTGCTCATCACATCGGGGCGGTCTAAAAAGTAAGTGATTTTCCGAAATCCCTGGGCTTCGCATTGGGTGCAGAGCATGTTTTTGGATAAATACAAACCTTCCAAAGCCGTGTTTGCTTCAGGATTAATGCTGTTTTCAATTTCTATTACAAAACTTTTTGCCTGGGGCACGTTGTGAATAGTCAGGGCATCAGCGGTCTTCTGATAGTCTTCCTGACTCAGGCCCTGGCCGTCTAAGGCGATGCGAATCAAAGTCAGATTTTCACCTGACAAGGTTAAATCATCGGCTGAATGTTGACTGGCAGGATTGCGTTGCAGTGTTAAGCGTGAGGTAACACGGGTCTGCCGTGCATCAAGGGCAAAATCTAACTCGACGTTGTGAATCAAAAAGGGCGGAACCCGATAATCTTTCCGATAGATGGTATTTGGACAGGTGTTTTGCATAGGGGCTGCTCTTTGCAGGTGAAATACATAAATGAAAGAATATTTTGATTATAACGGATTAGCTGGAGTTTTTGCCCTAAACGGATTGAAGAAAACAGCACAAAATCACATTAAGTATCGTAGAATCACCTATAATCTCTGGTCAGACAATTCTTCTAGGTGTTGCTGTTAATGTTACCTCTGCTTATTTGTGATAATGAAAACCATAGTTCTTATTGATGATGTACAAATCAATTTAACGTTACTCTGGCACTTGGTAAAGCGCCTTGAGGGGTACGAGTCCATCAGTTTTTTATGTCCGTTAAAAGCGTTGGAATGGTGTAGCCAAAACCCATATGAACTGATTATCGTTGACTATATGATGCCTGAAATGGACGGCATAGAGTTCATCAAGCGGTTAAAAAACTATCCTGCCACCCACGGCATTCCGGTGTTAATGGTCACTGCCAATGACCATAACGATGTCCGCTATCAGGCTTTGGAGGCGGGGGCCAGCGATTTTTTAAATAAGCCGATTGATGCGACCGAGTTCACCATTCGGGTGAAAAACATGCTCACCCTGCACGAAACCCGGCAAAAACTGGCGGACAAAGCCGAATGGTTGGCCGAAGAGGTGCGAAAAGCGGTTCGGGAAATCAGGGACAGAGAAGAAGAGTTAATCCACAGGCTGTCAAAAGCCGCAGAATACCGTGACCCGGAAACAGGCTCACACATTAAAAGGATGTCGTGTTATTCCAGGCATATTGCCTCGCAGATGGGGTTTTCAGTCACTGAGCAAGATCTGATTTTAGAGGCCGCGCCGATGCACGATATCGGAAAAGTGGGGATCCCGGATGCGATTTTGCTTAAGCCGGACAGGCTAACCGACACTGAATTTCTTTTTATGAAAGAGCATTCCAAAATTGGCAGTGAAATTTTAAGCGGCAGTTCTTCACGGTTAATGCAGGTCGGAGCAGAAATCGCATTGTCGCATCACGAAAAATATGATGGCACAGGTTATCCATATGGCTTGAAAGGTGAGCAGATTCCGATTTACGGGCGAATTATTGCGGTTGCCGATGTGTTTGATGCCCTAACGTCTGCCAGACCCTATAAACAGGCATGGTCTATTGAAAAGGCAATGGCTTTTCTGAAAGAAAACAAAGGAAAACATTTTGACCCGCGCTGTGTAGATGCTTTTTTCAGCAATTGGGAAAGCGTTCTGGCTATTCGGCTGCGATTTAATGAAGACTAAAAAACACTGTTGTCCATTGACTTTTGCGCCTAACTTCCGGCTGATAACACAAAAATGAATCGTGATTTTTTACTAAAATACATTTTTGCCAGTTTTCTGATTATCATGTTGTTATCAGTTGCTTTTTTTTATGATAAAGAGCAAGAAGAGCAAAGTTTTGAGAATAATCTGCTGGCCATTACCAAAAAAATCGGCCTACTGGACTTGCAGCTTAATCAAGCCGTGCTGCAAATGGGCTATGGTCTTGACAAGCGCACTGAAGCAGCCCGCTTGATAACAGAACAGCGCAACAGTTATCAAATCTTAAGTGGCAAAATCAGCACCATGACCGGGCTATATGACCATTTAATGCACCTGCAACTGGATGCGCTTTATTCACAGCTTTATCAAAGAAGACAGGCCGCTGACGACTTTAAACGCGATGCTGACAGATTCAACCGCCAGCTCAACAAGTTTGAACAGTTGTGCAATCAGATTATCAATCAGGATGATGTTGATGTCAGAATTAAAAATAAAATCGCGCAACTGGAGCGATTAGCCGAACATAACCTGCTTAACTTTTCAAATCACTCTGCCAGTGCCGTTGTAACGCTGAATGATTTATCGGCGCTGAGTGCCAATAATCCACCGCAGAATCAAAAAATAGCCGAGCTCATTGGCCAGGCCAGAGCTTTGTTTAAAGATAAAGAAGAACTGGCTTTCGCGCTGAAGAGTTTTATCAAGATTAAAGCGCCACCGCTTGCTGAAGACATAGAGCGACATGTTATCGACTATTTTGACAAACGGCAGGAAAAAAAATCCCAGGTTCAAAACAATCTGTTTTTTATCGCGATTTTCAGTGTACTGTATGTGGTGTATTTATTATCCTCATTAAGAAAAAAATCGGCGACCTTGGCAAAGGTGTTGGCAGATATTGAAAAACAGCAGATTGCCCTGAATGAACACGCCATTGTCAGTGCCACTGACGTGAAGGGGAATATCACTTACGTTAATAATAAATTTTGTGAAGTCAGCGGTTATTCCGCCGAAGAATTATTGGGTAAAAACCATCGGATTTTAAAATCCGGTGAACATGGCAAGGAAATTTATGACGATATGTGGCGCACTATTTGTCGCGGCAAAGTCTGGCATGGACAAATAAAAAACAAAACCAAAAACGGCGGTTTTTATTGGGTAAACGGAACCATCGTGCCGTTTTTGAATGAAAAGGGTAAACCCAACTATTACATTTCGATTCGGACCGATATTACCCGCCAAAAAGAGCTGGAAAAACAGCTGCTGGATGGACAGCACTTTTTAAAACAAGTGACTGAAACTATGGCCCAAGGCCTTTATGCTCTGGATGAAAAGGGCTTGTGCACATTCTGGAATAAAGAGGCTGAAAATATTTTGGGCTGGACCGAAGCGGAATTGCTGCATAAAGATCTGCATGAAATCATTCATTTTCAGGACGAACATGGGCGGCCTCTTGCAAAAGATAATTGTCTGGCACACGGGGCGATTGCAAACAACACGATTTACAGCTCGGACACTGAGTTTTTTACCCATAAAGACGGGCGGATTTTGCCTATTGCTGTGATTGCGGTGCCATTGCTGGAAGGCGATGAAAAGATCGGTACAGTGGCGGTATTCAGCGACATCAGCAAACGCAAGGCCGATGAAAAAATAGTCAAGCAGGCAATTATCAGCGCCCAGCAGGCCAGCCAGGCAAAAAGCGATTTTTTGGCCAATATGAGCCATGAAATCCGTACGCCGATGAATGGCATTATCGGCATGACGGAGTTGACCCTGGAAACGGAATTGAATAGCGAGCAAAGAGAGTTTTTGGAAATTGTAAAAGATTCTTCTTATGCTTTATTGGCAATCGTGAATGACATTCTGGATTTTTCCAAGATTGAATCAGGAAAACTGGTTTTAGAACATATTGAGTTTGATCTTGACAATTTGCTGAAGAAAACCCTGGCCATTTTGCTGCCAAAAGCAGAACAAAAGGGGATAGCGCTGAGTTGGGAAAACCAGATAACGTTGCTGCCGAATTTGCTGTTAATTGGAGATCCGGGGCGATTGCGACAGGTTATTCTCAACCTGGTGGGCAACGCCATTAAATTTACCTTGCAAGGCAGCATTAAACTGACCGTTGCTCTGGCAGACAAAACCGCAGATAAATGTTGTTTGATGTTTACTGTGGCGGACACCGGCATAGGAATTGCCGAAGATAAGCAGAGTTCTATTTTTGATGCTTTTTCGCAGGCAGACACTTCTGTGACCCGCCGTTTTGGCGGCACAGGTTTGGGTCTGTCGATATCTAAACAATTCATAGAACTAATGGCAGGGACTATTTGGCTGGAAAGTCGGCCTAATGAGGGCACCAGTTTCTTTTTTACCTGCTGGTTTGACTACAAAAACGCCGAGGCAGAATCTGCTGTCCAGTCCAGTAATTTATCAGATCAAGATCAACAAATATTACCCGTGAGTACAGAAATGATTGAGGCCGCAAATAAGCATAATGAAATAAATTTAAAGCTAAATATCCTGCTTGCTGAAGATAATTTGATTAACCAAAAACTGGCAAAAAAGCTGCTGGAAAAACAGGGGTATGAAGTCAAAATTGCCAATAACGGTCTGGAGGCTGTGGATTTGTTTCAGCAACAACCCTTTGACTTGATTTTAATGGATTTTCAAATGCCGGAAATGAATGGTTTGGAGGCTGCATCGAAAATCAGGGAACTGGAACAGCAAAAAGGCGGACGGATTCCGATTATCGCCATGACGGCTAATGCCATGAAAGAAGACAAGGAACGCGCCATTGCTGCCGGAATGGATGCCTATGTGCCAAAGCCGATTAATGTGCAGGAGTTGTTGACACAAATTGGCATTTTATTTTCGATTCCTGTGCATAAGGCAGAGGCGAAAGTCGAGGATAGCAGTATTTGTAATTGGAGTGCGGCATTGAGTCGTCTTGGCGGTGAAACCGAAATTCTGGAAATGCTGGTTAATTTATTTTTGGAAGAACAGGATTCTTACCTGAACAATATCAAGCGGGCTTTGGCAGAGCAAGATGGCAATGCACTCCAGCGCGAGCTGCACACCTTAAGAGGGGTTTGCGCTACTATAGGTGCGGAAAAAATCGAACAGGACATCAAAAAGCCGGAAATTTTGGCAGGGCAGGGCGATTTTGTCGGCTGTGCCGAGCTGATCCCGCAAATTGAACAGGATTTGAGCAGTTTATCCAAGGTTTTGCGTAAAAGACTGAATCTTGATTAGGTTGCCGTGATTAGCGTTTTATATATTGAGTCGGCTATTGCCGAGCACCCCCGGGTTAAAGAAATCTGCGCCCGTTTTCCTGCGGTGCAGAAAATAATCTGTGACCGTTACGGCGAGGTTTTCAATCCGAAAGCGCAAAATTTTCGCTTGCAAAAACAGCAGCCCGCACTGATTCTGGCACATAAACATAACCATTTTGCCCTGCCTGCGCCGCAAGGTTATGGTATCGGCGCGGCTAAAAACTATTATTTTTCCCATGTTCTGAACTGTTTATACGATTGCCGCTATTGTTTCTTGCAGGGCATGTATCAGTCGGCAAATTATGTCTTGTTTGTGAATTATGAAGATTATCAACAACAGATTCGCGATATTTGCGCGGCCTCGCCAGATGAAGCGATTCATTTTTTCTCCGGTTATGACTGCGATAGTCTGGCTTTGGAGCCTGTAACCGGTTTTGCTGAAAATTTTTTACCGTTTTTTGCCGGAATTCCTAATGCCTGGTTAGAGCTACGAACCAAAAGCACCCAGGTTCGCAGCCTGTTAAATCGCGAACCGTTACCGCGCTGCGTCGTCGCCTTCAGTTTAAGCCCTGATGAGATTGCCACAAAAGTCGAAGTCAAAGCGCCGCCAGTTTCGCGCCGGTTGGATGCTCTGTGTAAATTGCAGCAGCAAGGCTGGCAAATCGGTTTGCGCTTTGATCCGTTAATTTATCAAAGCGGTTATAAAAAACAGTATCAACAGTTGTTTGCCGATGTTTTTGCCAGAATCAACCTGGAGCAATTGCATTCTGTTAGCTTGGGCGTGTTCAGGTTGCCGGAAAACTTTTTCAAAAAAATTCACAGGCTTTACCCGGAAGAAAAGCTGTTTGCCAGCCCGTTGCAGCAAGAAAACGGCATGGTGTCTTATAAGTCCGAACTGGAGCAGGAAATGATGCGTTATTGCTCTGAATTACTGTTGGCCTATATTCCAAAGGAAAAGTTTTTTCCATGCACTCTTTAACCCGCACTGTTTTGGTTACCGGTGCCAGTTCCGGTATTGGCCGGGCAATCGCAATGGATTTGTTAGCGCAAGGCCATACCGTGATTGGCTGTTCGCGTGATTGCCGAAAATTCACCAAATCACAGCCGAATTTTTTTCTGTTGAGATGGATTTGCGGCAGTTAAACACTTTGCCTGAAAAAGCCAAACAAATCCTGAAAAAATATCCGGCGCTGGATAGTGTTGTTTTCGCCGCAGGTTACGGACAATTTGGTTCGCTGGAGGAGTTTTCATACCCGCAAATTGACAGCTTGATGACGGTAAACTTTACCAGTGTTGCTTTTTTAACCCGGGCTTTATTACCCGGTTTGAAACAGAAATCTCATGCGGATCTGATTTTTATCGGCTCGGAGGCGGCCTTGAAAGGCAGCAGAAAAGGCAGTATTTATTGCGCCAGTAAATTTGCCTTGCGCGGTTTTACCCAGGCGCTGCGGGAAGAGTGCGCAAGCAGTGGTGTGCGTGTTGGTCTGATTAATCCGGGCATGGTGAAGAGCCAGTTTTTTCAGGAGTTGAATTTTGCCCCGGGTGAGCAGCGTTGCCAGCATTTGTTGCCGGAAGATGTGGCGCAAGCGGTGAGCTATATCCTGAATGCAAATCCGCAGATTGTGATTGATGAGATTAATCTCAATCCGTTGCATAAAGTGGTGAGTTTTAAAAAGTAACAGTTGCGGGTTATTTAGACTGGAAAGACAGCGTTAGCCGCTTTCAGTCAATCTGCGGATAGTTGAAATGTCAGAATCAGGGTATTACGTCCATTTTCATGAAGATAATAAGGCTGGGCGAATTTTTCAATAAGGGTTACGCCCAGTCCGCCGATGGCGTAAGGACTTTTGTTTATTGGACGAGTTAGAGGATTATAGGCCGGAGCTGCATCCTGATAGGTAATGCACAAGCTTTCGGTATTCATTTCGGCGGCAATCCAGATAGGATGGTCGCAGTCTTCGCCATAACCGTGCCGCACGGTGTTGGTGAATAATTCCTCTATCACCAGCTCTACCCGTAGCTGTTGATTTTTGCTTAATCCCGCCTGATGACAGATTGTAGCCACGTGAGTCAGGGCTTCGGTCAGTAAGGTCAAGCGTGCGGAAAATTGATGAGGGGAGCAGTTCATTTGTGGTATTTTAGACAGCTTGTGTTGTTATCGATAATTGTGCCACAATAAAAACAATGGTGTACGAGATTTAATAAATTTTGTACCAGTAGAGATGACAGTAACATTAACTGTTTTTTGCGGGTGTTTCTGTAAGGTAGCAAGGAGCGAATGATAAAGCTCTTTGTGCTTTAAAACTGCGGTCGAGGAGAGATGATAATGTCGATTATTACCAAAAAAACAAGCATGATGACTGGCTTAATCATGATGATGTCAATGGGAGCTGCATACGCTGATAATGATGCCGGAATGATCAAGCAAACCAAAGGCGCTGTGGTCATAGAGCGAGGTGAGCAGAGACTGGATGCAAAACAGGGAAACAGGGTGTTAGTTTCGGATCGGGTCGTTACCGGTGCTGACAGCTCGATTGGAATTACCTTGCACGATGGCACGCTGCTTTCTGCCGGTTCAAACTCGACCTTGAGCATCAACAAGTTCGTCTTCAATAGCACTACAAACGCCGGTGAGCTTGATGCTTCGCTGAAGCGGGGAACTCTGGCAGTGGTTTCAGGCAAGCTTTCTAAAACCTCGCCTAATGCCGTGACATACCGTACTCCGACCATGATACTTGGCGCACGTGGAACAGAATTTGTGATTGAGGCTAATTAGACATGAGACGTTTCGCAAAAACACTGGCTCTTTCAATTCTTATCGCCACAATCACAGGCTGTGCCGCTGACCGGGTTGTGCTTCTGCCTAATGCCGATGGCAGTAAAAGTGCGCTGGTACTAAAAACGAAAACAGGCGAGCAGGTTATCGACCAGCCCTATCAGGCTCTCAATGTCAATAAAAGTGGCTCAATCAGTCTTGACAAGGAAAGCCCGGAGTCTGTGCGTAACCGTTACGGCGAGGCTCTTGATGCCCAACCGAAACGTCCTACTTCCTACATTGTTTATTTTGTAACCGGTAAAGATGAAATTGCACAACAGTCTTTAGTGGTGGTGGAGAAGGTGAAAGCTGACCTGAAAACCCGCAAAGCCCCAGAAATTGTGGTAATCGGACACACTGACCGGGTCGGTAATGTAGAGGGAAATGACGACCTTTCGCTCAAGCGGGCTAACGTCATGCGTAAAATCCTGTTAGCAAACGGGATTACTGCGGACCGAATTGAAACAGCAGGGCGAGGTGAGCGTGAGCCGTTGGTGCCAACCGATGACGAAGTATCTGAACCGAAAAATCGCCGCGTTGAAATTAGTGTTCGCTAGTTAAAACCCCGGCTCCAAAATCATGTTTTCTTAAACGCTGAGTTTTTCAGCTCCCTGCCAGCGCAGCACCAGCAGCGTCAAGTCGTCTGAGGGTTCTGCGTTGCCGACAAAGGCCCGAACATCCTCACGCAGCGCGGTTAAAAAGCTGTTAGGATGTTGATTAAGAGGCAGACTATTTAACAGCGTTCTCACCCGTTCCATACTGTACAGTTCCTTGTTTTCATTCATGGCTTCGGTGATTCCGTCGGTGAGCAGCAGCAATGTATCACCCGCAGCAAGTTGTAAATGCTCGACAGGGTAAATGAAGTCGTCTAATACACACAATGGCGGCCCGCCTTCGCCAGCGACACTTTCAATATGACCCGTTGTCTTAATCCGCAAAGGTGCATCATGCCCTGCGTTGACCAACTCTAACGCCCCGGTTTCAACATTAAGTATCCCGGCCACCGCAGTAACAAACAGCATTTCAGGATTTTCGCGGGCCATTTCCGTGTTGGCTTGGCTGATAATGGTATCAATGCCGTTGTTTCCGCGCAAAGCGACACTTTTTCCCAAGGCTTTTGTGACGACCATGAACAGGCTGGCCGGCAATCCTTTACCGGAAACATCGCCGATAATAAAAAATAACCGTTGCGGGTCAATCATGAAAAAATCATAGAGATCGCCTCCAACCTGGCGGGCAGGCTCCAGCAGGGCATCGATTTCAAAACGGCTTTCTTTGGGAAAAGAAGTGGTAGCGGTTGGTAAAGTACCCAGCTGAATGCGCCGGGCTGCATCGAGCTCGCCCGCCAACTTGGCCGATTTTACCCGTTGATTTTGGAATGCGATTTCCATGATTTTACGTTGGTGAGCGAACTCAATGAAGACACTGAACAACAGACTGGCAAAAACCACGCTTAGCATCATAAACAGGCTGGCTGCATCAAATAACAGTCCAAACCAGCGGAAGGCCACGATACCGGTGCCGAACAATAAAACAAACTGAAGAATAACCAAAATCCCCAGGAATTTAGGGTTGACCACATTGTTGCGATCAACGCTTCTTCTTTCCGCTATTTCATTTGCTGACAGGTTGGCTGTTGCCGTTTTGTCTGGAGTGCTATTTTTTTGTGGAGTTAGAATTCTGGCATTCGGGGTAATCCAGATTAGCATCAAACCGCCTCCGACTAACACAGCCAACTCAAGCCAGTGCATCCACCAGGGGCGGGTCAAGAAATGATTTTCCGCAAAACTTTCAAGCAATTGGGCATGAACATCAACACCGGGCCGTCTGTCACCAAGCGGGGTAGTAATAAGATCCTGCAATCCCAAGCCTGTCAAGCCGATTAACACCAGCTTTCCTGTGATGCGTTCAGGTGGCACCTGGTTTTTGAGCAAGCTGGAAGCAGAAATGAAACGTTGCTCTGAAAATTCGCTGAAATGTACCCACGCTTCGCCATTGCTTTGCAAGGAAATATGCTGTGTGCCGACAGTCACAGACTCAACGCCATGAATCCCTGAATTGACAATGATGTGTGGCGCAGCATGGGCAACACGCAGCATTTCCAGCGCAAGGCCCGGAGTGATTACGCCATTAAGATTTGACAGCAACGCCGCACGTCTTACTATCCCACGCTCAGGGTCGCTGGACAATAAAGCTTGCCCATGAGCGGCAGCTTGAAATTCCGGTAGACTGGCAAGCACATAAGGATAGGCATTTAACCAGGGCAAAGGATCATTTCCTTGTACCTCAATAGCTTTTAAGCGTAGACCATCCAATGTGGCAGAAGTTTTAAACTTAAAGCCTGCTGCTCCTAATACGGCAGGTGTGTTGGCAAGGCTTTTCTGAAACTGTTGGTCGTTTGTTGTGAGGCTGGTCAAAGCTTTGCGAACACTATCAGACAGGTCGGAGCGTGATTCTGCCACAGCCTCTGGCGAGGCGCGGTCAGGTTCTGGCATGATAATATCCAGCCCTACAGCGGCGGGTTTAAATGCTGAAATGGCATCAATCAGGGCAGCAAAATAGTTACGCGGCCATGGCCATTGTCCAAGGGCGGTTAGAGTTTCCTCATCAATCGCCACAATGACTACAGGTGATGATTGAGGTTGGCGAGGGAATAGCTGCTGATATTGGTCAAACAGTGCCAGGCGTGCAGACTTGAAGGGGGGCAGTTCGGGGAAATTTAGCAGCAATGTAAAAGCAGTGAGAATAGCCGCAGCGACAATTCGTCCGTTTCCGGCCCGCCATAGATGTGACAGCCTGATTAACAACTGTTTCAAAGATTAATCTCGAGACTGTCGTAAGCAGAAATAATTTCAAGGGGGGGGCCGTAGCGGGTAATTTCCTCGAAACGTCTGGTTTCGGCCAGGGTTTGCATGATGGTCTGGTCATCGTGGGCCGGTTCGTGGTGATACATGCAGAAACATTTGACCCCGGCCTGTTGACAGAGCTCAACACCGACAATGTTGCTTGAATGGCCCCAGTCCGCCTTGATTGAAATGGCGTCGGCAAGAGAATACATGGCATCGAAGATTACCAAATCGGCGTTTCGGAAGAAGTCAACAAACTCCTCGCTCTCGGTAATGTCTTCAAGTTTGTGCTCGGAATCAGTCGAATAGATTAGGGTTTTGCCGTTATGTTCAAAACGATAACCGTAGGAATCTCCACTGTGTTTCTGGAGCTTTGTGGTGACACGCATGTCGCCGAATTCGCGTACTTCGCCGGGAGTCATCAGGTCGAATTCAATTTTTGCCCCTAAAACATCGAAGTCTACCGGGAAACCGGGGGCTGAGTGCTGAAACCGAAAAGCCTTTTCCATAGATTTATGACAGCC
>CAIQWF010000020.1 GCA_903875455.1 uncultured Pseudomonadota bacterium | reverse complement strand
GTGCCGCTCTATTAAATCGTTTCACTTATCTTGGCACACCCATGACAGTTGCTATAGCATAAAACTGTTTTGGGGTTGGGGAGGCTTGGAACAAATTTGATTTGTGCAACAAAGCCGCTGTTAATGACAGCTCAGCCGAAAAACCGATAGCTACTTGGCTAGTAAAACATCTTGATAAACCGAACAGGTAACAAAATGAGCGAACAAATTTCTTTTGAAAACGGGAAAGTAACAATAACTAGCAGTCAGTTTGTTCTCGAAAATCAAACTTTCGCGCTGGATAACATTAAATCCATAAAAACTGAAACAACCCCGCCAAGCAGAAGGCTATCGGGGAACATCGCCATTATTGGTGCGCTCTGTTTATCCCTGGATGCGTTGTTTTTTGTCATCGGCTTAATGCTTTTGGCGGTGGCAGGATTTTTATGGAAAAACGCTAAAACCCGATATTCTATAATTCTTACCACAGCAGCAGGCGACCAACAGGTACTTGCAAGTGACAACGAAGCATACATAAATCAGGTTTTTTCTGCCTTGAATCAAGCTCTTGCAGGCCGGAATTAAGCTAAGGCGAGGCCACTCCTGAAAGCTAAAAGTGCATCGGATTATAAGAGGCCATTTCCAACGCGGTGTTTATTGCAGTGTCCAAACTGCTGCCGCTTGCCAATCCTGTTCCTGCCAATTCCAGAGCAGTGCCATGATCCACAGAGGTGCGGATAATCGGCAGCCCTAAAGTAATATTCACTGCTGCACCAAACCCTACATGTTTTAACACCGGCAAGCCCTGATCGTGATACATGGCCAGCACCACATCAGCCTGATCGAGATATTTCGGCGTAAAAACAGTATCGGCAGGCAGCGGCCCTTGCAAACGAATGCCCTGTTGTCGCAGTTTTTCTAAAACCGGAATAATCACTTCGATTTCTTCCATGCCTAAATGACCATTTTCACCGGCATGGGGATTGAGTCCGCAAACCAGAATATTGGGACGGCGAATCGAAAACCGCCTGCGCAAATCCCGGTCTAACATTTGAATCACCGTAGTCAGCGATTCTTCGGTAATGGCATTCGACACTTCAGACAACGGCAAGTGAGTGGTTGCCAATGCCACTCGTAATCCGGGTGTGGTCAGCATCATCACCGGATAACCTGTGGTAATCTCGGCAATATATTCAGTGTGTCCGGTAAAATCGAGCCCGGCATCGTTAATAACGCCTTTATGTACCGGCGCTGTGACCATCCCGCTAAACAGCCCGTCCATGCAGCCTTGTGCCGCCAGCCGAATGGTTTCCAGTACATAACGGCTATTTTCTTTATTCAGCTGCCCGCAGTTCACCGGCTTGTTTACTGGCACCGGAAAAACTTTTAATACTCCTGTTTCATGCGGCGTAGCGGGATCCAGCGGGTCAAATTTTTTGATTTTCAGCTCAAGATTAAGCAGTTTCGCTCGTTGCGACAGCATGTCAGGGTCTGCAATGACCACAATTTCACAATCATGGTATTGCCAGGCCAGCGCAACACATAAATCAGGGCCTATTCCGGCAGGTTCTCCGCAGGTAATGGCAAGGCGTTGAAAAGATTGAGAGGATGTCATATCGGTTGCTTAAAAAAATGAGCATTTTACAATAGCTGAAAGAAAAAGCCTGAACTGAATTTTAAGCCCCTATTTGAATTTGGCTTTAATTTGACACCTTTGAGAAAAGTTAATCCCTTTGAAAATAGCGCATTTAATTTAAGTCATTGACGACTGGAATTAGCCAATTAGCTAATCAAGCAAAATTCAGGGATAATATGCAGCTATTTTGATTAAATTAAACGCTGTAAAATAATGAAACAAAAGCTAGAAGCCCTTATTCAACAAGCCGTTGACACCCTGAAAAACACAGGCGTTATTTCTCCCGAACTTGCCCCTAAAATCAATCTTGACCGAACCCGCGACCCTGCACATGGCGATTTTGCCTCTAATTTAGCGTTAATTTTAGCCAAACAAACCAGCACTACACCTCGATCTTTGGCGGAACAAATCGTAGCCGCTTTTCCGCAAAATGAGTTTGTCAGCAAAATTGAGATCGCCGGCCCTGGTTTCATCAATTTTTTTATTGACCCGAACGCCCGTTATCAGATTGTTAAAACCATCCATGATGCCGGAAAGAAATTTGGCTTGAGTACCCTCGGTGAGGGCAAAAAAGTTCAGGTGGAATTTGTTTCTGCCAACCCAACCGGCCCTTTGCATGTCGGGCACGGACGCGGCGCGGTTTATGGCTCGGTAGTGGCGGATTTATTAACAGCCGTTGGCTTTGAAGTACAGCGGGAATATTACGTTAATGATGCCGGTCGGCAAATGGATATTTTGGCTACCAGTATCTGGTTGCGTTATCTGGAAGAATGCGGCGAGATGATTACTTTCCCCAGCAATGCCTATCGCGGCGAATATGTGCGAGACATTGCCAGAACCATTCATCAGAACATTCAAAATGAATACCGCCGTCCTGCGGAAGTGGTGATGGAAGCCATTCCCGCCGATGAACCTGCGGGAGGTGACAAGGAAAAACATATTGATGCCCTGATCGAACGCGCTAAAACTTTGTTGGGCTCCTCGCAATATCGGGATTTGTTTCAGGCCGGCTTAAACGACATTCTCGATGATATTAAGCAGGATTTGGCAGAGTTTGGCGTTGATTATCAGCAATGGTTTTCCGAGCGTAAACTGATGGAAGATGGCGCAGTAGACAAAGCCCTGCAACGCCTGGAACAAAGCGGTTTTTTATATCAACAGGACGGAGCAACCTGGTTTGCATCCAGCCGTCTGGGCGATGAAAAAGACCGGGTGGTGGTGCGTGAGAATGGTCAAACCACTTATTTTGCCTCCGATATAGCCTATCACATGAACAAGCTGGATCGCGGCTTTGACCAGCTGATTAATATCTGGGGTTCCGACCATCACGGCTATATTCCGCGCGTGAAAGCGGCGTTGCAGGCATTGGGGGCGGACGAGTCAAAACTGCATGTTTTATTAGTGCAGTTTGCGGTGCTGTATCGCGGCGATGAACAAGTGCAAATGTCTACCCGTTCCGGTGAATTTGTAACCCTAAGACAATTGCGTAATGAAGTCGGCAAAGATGCGGCACGGTTTTTTTATGTGATGCGCAAATCAGAACAACACATGGATTTTGATTTAAAACTCGCCACTTCCAAAACTAATGAAAATCCGGTCTATTATGTACAGTATGCGCACGCCAGAATTTGTAGCGTATTGCGGCAACTGGACGAAAAAGGTTTGCAATGGCATATTCAGTCAGGAATGGGACATCTAACCTTATTGAATCAGGACCACGAAACCCAATTATTAACGGCTTTGTCACGCTATGCGGAAGTTTTGGAAAAAGCGGCGCTGCAATATGAACCGCATTTGCTGATTCATTATCTGCGTGATTTGGCACATGATTTTCACACTTATTACAATGCCCATCAATTTATTGTCGATGATGTTATGTTGCGCAATGCCCGGTTAAACCTGATTTGCGCAGTGAAACAAATTCTTGGCAACGGTTTAAATCTGCTGGGAATTCATGCTCCTGAGGCGATGTAAATGCCGCGAGACTATAAAAGCAATACTTATAGAACCCGAAAACCGTTCAAAAAACCGGGCCTGGACAGCTGGGACAGAGTGCTGATTGTGCTGTTCATTACTGGATTGGCATTGCTGGTAAAGCATTTTATTGTGGAGCGAAACCAAGCACAGCAGCCTGTTGTGGAAGCTGCTGCGCCTGATAACAAAACCGACGCCAAACTTGCAACAGCAACAGCCGCTGCCGCTGCCGCTGCCACAGAAGTTGTTTCAGCAGGCGGATTAAGCGATGACGAACTTAAAGCTGAAGCGCCAGGAACACCCGCTCCACTCCCGACGCTGCCAGAACTGCAAGACCCAAAACAGCTCGAAGCGCAAAAAGCAAAAGCCGCAGAAGAAGCCAAACTTAAAGCAGCTGCGGCAAAAATCCCGCCCCGGCAGGATTCAACACCGGCAGAGCCGCATTTTGACTTTTACACTATTTTGCCCTCGGTAGAGGTTGTGATTCCCGACCACGAAATTAAAACCCGGATTCGGGAAGAAAAACTCGGCGAAGGCGACAAAAATGCCAAATATATTATGCAGGCCGGGTCGTTTCGCGATTCTCCTGATGCGGAAAAGCTCAAGGCCAAACTAACCGCAATAGGCATTGAGTCGCGGGTTGAAAAAGCCCAGGTAGGGGAAGTAATGTGGTATCGGGTCAAGGTTGGTCCTTATGCCGGCATGACCAGTATAATGGCGATTAAAAACCAGTTGCGGGACAAAGGCGTTGATGCCATTGTTCTTGAGTTTAAATAATCAGTGATCTACAGGGGTTCATCGCCATGTTGAACTCCTGATTCCGCTTGCAGTCTCTCAAAATCATCCCCATCTTTTATCAAATTTTAAATTTCCATCCGAGAATCAGTTATGAAAATCCTCATCGTAGGCAGCGGCGGACGTGAACACGCTCTGGCCTGGAAAGTCAAACAGTCCCCGAAAGTAAGCCAGGTTTTTGTCGCGCCCGGCAACCCCGGAACAGCATTAGAGCCGCATCTGCAAAATGTTGCAATTGCCGTAGATGACGTAAGCGGTTTATTAACCTTTGCGCTGCAAACCGGTATCGATTTGACCATTATCGGCCCCGAAGTGCCGCTGGTAAAAGGAATTGTAGATAGTTTTCAACAAGCCGGATTAAAGTGTTTTGGCCCGAAAGCCCAAGCCGCCCAACTGGAAGGCTCAAAAAGTTTCTGCAAAGACTTTATGGCAAAATACAACATTCCTACCGCTGCCTATCAAAGTTTTACTGATACAGACAAAGCGATTGCCTATATCAAAAAGCACGGCGCACCGATTGTGGTTAAAGCCGATGGTTTAGCCGCCGGTAAAGGCGTGATTGTGGCGCAAACCGAGCAGCAAGCCATCGCCGCTGTAGAGGATATGCTATCTGGCAATGGCTTTGGCGAAGCTGGTCACAGAGTGGTGATTGAAGAGTTTTTAGCCGGTGAAGAAGCCAGCTTTATCGTGATTGCCGACGGCAAACAAGCGTTGGCAATGGCAACTTCTCAAGACCATAAAGCCCGCGACAATGGTGATTTAGGTCCCAATACCGGCGGCATGGGCGCGTATTCTCCTGCACCGCTGGTGACGGCGGAAATTCATCAGCGGGTGATGGATGAGGTGATTAATCCAACCCTGCAAGGCATGATTGCCGAAGGTAATCCTTACACCGGTTTTTTGTATGCGGGATTGATGATTGCGCCGAACGGAGCAATAAAGGTGCTGGAATACAACTGTCGTTTCGGCGACCCGGAAACTCAGCCGATTATGATGCGTCTGAAAAGTGATTTGGTTGATTTGTGTCTGGCGGCGCTGGAGCAGCGTCTGGATTCTGTCAGCAGTGAATGGGACGAACGCGCAGCATTAGGCGTGGTGATGGCGGCAGGAGGTTATCCAGATGATTATCGCAAAGGTGATGTCATTTCCGGTTTGCCGCAAACTGAAAGCGCAGACAGCAAGGTATTTCATGCCGGCACACAGCTCAAAGACGACGGCATTGTCACTGCGGGAGGCCGGGTTTTATGCGTGTGTGCATTAGGTGAAAATATCAAAACCGCACAGGAAAACGCTTATCAGTTGGTTAAGCAAATCAGCTGGAAGGATGTTTATTACCGCACTGATATTGGTTTTAAAGCGATTAAATAACGCATAGACCATCAAACAAACCAGTCAGATTTTTAAAACCTGACTGGTTTAATCGATAAAATCGCTTTTAAACAGCTTTAAGTTTTCTTCTTCGCCAATCGGCCCGACCTCAGTGCCTTTAGTGTCCAGCAACCAGTACCAGTCATAAGTTCCGCCCACCAGAAAATACTTATGCCGTTGCACAATTAAATGATTCTGGTACTGCCCCCCTTGCACAACTTCTGCGGAATTGCCGGCAGAAACAAACTGTAGTTTTCTGGTCTGTATATCAACAATATGCACACCACCTTCTACCACGGCCAGTGCCGCAGTAAAAAGAATTCGATGGTTGTCAGGAAAAAACTGTGGATGGTGAATTTCAGAAATGGCCATTTTGTTACTACTTAATGCCCCGTATTTCACCAGCCGAGTTTCAAACTTGCCATTCGTTGCTATCAGCCATAATTCATTGGCAAAATCTGTCGCCGTTGCCGTTGGGCTTAGCTCATCACGTTTGCCAGGAATCTCGCGCACAAAAGCCACCCATTTCCCATCTGCCGACAGAGCCGGTTCATCATCGTGACCGTTGCGGGTTAATTGCAATTCTTTGCCATCATTGGCTTTGAAAAAAATATTCCCGGAACGCACCAATACAGATTGCCCGTAAACTACCGGAGCAATCGCTGTTAATATCAGAGCAAAGATCAAACCGTAAAAAAAGCGTCCAATTAAGTTTTCCATTTCAAGTTTCAATTTTTAGAGTGTGGTTTCAATATTGCGCAAAGCTTTGCGAATCACGGCAAAATACTCTCGGCTTTTTTTGCCGCCTACCAGAATAATAATCAAATGCTCCTGATAATCGACTTTAACCAGAGCCTCTGTAGCAAGTGATTCATTCCGTAACAGTACGCCAGTGCGCCAGCAATCATGTCCGACAATATCTTCACGCAAGATCACAATAAAACGCGACATAATGGCCTGATCAAGATATTCATAATGCAGGCGGAAGCGCAACAAATTATCAGGATTAAACTCTATTTCCGGCTCTTCCACAGCCAATAATTGCGGCACCAGAATCGAAGTTTTATCTATTAAAAAACACAACTCCAGATTGCGCATTAGATTGATTAAATCGCGGAAATTTTCCATCGAATACTCATAATCATTTTTTGAATCAGCTTTAAAAATCACGCCTAATTCTTTAAGGGGCAATATCCCTTTGTTTTCGCTCAATTGCGGCGAGCAAATAATCTTATACAGGCTTTGGGTCAGCCAATCGGAATTCAGAATATAGCTTTCAAAAAAATTGAACTTCCTAAAATGTACAAAAATACCCAAGTCATGGATAAAATGCAGCAGTTGTTCCTGTTGGTCCAACTCTTTAACGCCATGCTGCACACAGATTTCGGTATACATTTGCGAGGAAAGATAATGCTGCCGGCCAAGCTGTTGAGTAAGGGTGTTTTTGACCTGAATCCAGCATTTTGACCAAAGTTTTTTGGACAATGGCAGCTGTTTGAAAGCCGATAAAATCCCGGTTTTAAGCTCCTCCAACCCCAAGGCCTGCGCACAGGAAACGCTGAAAAAACTGTTTTCCTGCAAGCTGTTATAAGAGCGAATCAGGTTTGGGCGATTGACATCATAGCTTTCGCTTTCATCGCATTTGTTCAATACAATCAATATCGGCACATTGCCTGCCAAATATTCAATTTTTTTTAACCATCGTTCTTCGTTGCGTTGCGGGCGATTATCCAAAACCAGAATATAAATACATTGCTCTGAGAAAAACAGGCTGTGCGTCGCCTGGATTTTTTCATCGCCGCCAAAATCCCAGCAATGGGCGGTGAAATCATCAAGTTGCCATTGTGCAATTTTTATCCCTTGGGTAGGCGGTTCCCTTTCATCAAACTGCCCACCACATAATAATTTTTGGATTGAGGATTTACCTGTTCCGCAGTCACCCACAAAACAGATTTTTACTTCATTTACAGGGTGCTGCTGTTGCTGCTGTGTTGAAGCCTCAAAACAGGCTTTGATAGCGGAGTTTCCCTGCTTGATAATTTCCGGCGAAGGCTGTTTCAACGGGTTTGCCATGACGCTGATGCCATCGCCGCCATTAGTCCATTTTATTTTCAAATTAAAATCCAGAATCCATTTTGGCAATGCCTGAATTTTATTATTGCTTAAATAAAGCTGGGTTAATTTTTTTAGATTTTTAAGTCCTTCAATATTCTCTATCTGATTATTGCGCAAATTAAGCTGGGTTAATTCCAGCAGATTTTTAAGCGCACTAACATCGCTGACTTGATTGTTTTCTAAATAGAGGAAATTTAGTTTCTTCAGATTTTCAAGGGCTTCAATATTGGCTATCTTGTTAGATCGCAAATCCAGCTCAAGCAGGTTTTTAAGCTCTTCAAGCGCTGTAATGTCGCTAATCTGATTCGAGCTTAAATAAAGATATGCCAAATCGTTAAGGCCGCTGAGCGAGGCTATTTCGCTGATACTGTTTGAGCTTAAATACAGTTGAATGATTTTTTTTATATTTTTAAGCGGTGTAATGTTGCTAATCTGGTTAAAGCGCAAATCCAGCTCCACTAATTCAGAAAGCTTTTGCAATGGCTCAAGCTCTGCAATTTGGTTAGAGCTTAAATTAAGGCTAATCAACTGTTTTAGTTCTTTCAGGGGCGACAAGTCCTTAATCTGGTTGGAGCTTAAATTAAGGCCGGTTAATCCGCTCAGCACGCCCAGATATTTAAGCTCAGAAATCTGGTTCGCCTGCAAATTCAGGACATGGATATTTTTCAGCTCTTTCAGCGGTCTAAGTTCAGCAATTTGATTATCTTGAAGATTAAGATGCGTCAAATTGCCAAGCTCTTTAAGTGGGGTAATTTCTGCAATGCTGTTTTTGTGTAAATTAAGCTGGGTTAATTTAACCAGGTCTTTTAACGATTTTAATTGCGTGATTTGATTAAGGCTTAAATTAAGCCGACTCAGATTGTTTAGATTTTTCAGCAATACTAAATCGGTTTGCTTGCAGTTTTGCAGATTCAAGCCAACAACCTGCTGCGCTGAGTCTAAAGCGTAGCAACAGCGCGAGTTTGCACTCATCACCGTATCGAGTTCGCAAGGTCTTAAAGGCTCTGCTATTTGCTTTTCTATCGCTTTAATGACATCTAAATCGGACATCTCATTTCCAAAATCTAGCTAAAAATTAGCGGCTGTTTCCTAATTGTAATCGAATAATTTTTTTACGGGGCTGCCTGTTCTTTAAGGGATCTTAGATAATCATAACTCATATAAAGGGCGGCAATGGAACGGGCTTCAGTACATTCACCGCTGGCGAGCAGGGTCTGAATATTGTCAAGTTTCCAGGGAATCACTTCCAGTTCTTCCGGCTCATCGCCCAGCAGTTTTTCGGCATATAAATCCTGGGCTATCACCACATCAATGGTATGTTCCAGATAAGCAGGGGCAAGTGACAAGGTGGTTAAATAATGCAGTTTGTTTGCACCAAATCCCACCTCTTCTTTTAATTCCCGGTTTGCCGCTTCCAGCGCTGTTTCACCGCTATCGACCTTGCCTTTCGGCAGTCCGATTTCATAGCGGTGCACGCCGGCGGAATATTCTTTCACCAATAATACGGTGTCATCGTCCAGCATTGGCACAATCAGCACTGCACCGCCGGAATTACTGCGTTTCAGGCGCTCGTAATCGCGCTGCTGACCATTGCTAAATCTGATTTCCATCGCTTCTACCGTAAACAATCGGCTGCGGGCGACAATCATGCGGTTAAGAATTACGGGTTTTTTCGGCATTGGTTTGTGCTTGTGGTTTCTGTTGTTTAATCACGGGGTGCGCACTGTTAAAAATCGCTCCAACTCCATCCATTGTTTACTGCAAAGCCTGGGGTAGCGCCGCAAATTTAATGGTGCTGCTATGACTTTCTACAGCCTTGTGCGAAAACAGCAAGCATCCAGAATTCCCCTTCTGGTGTAGTCAGCTTGATTTATGCCGCAAAAAACAAAACGTGGTGAAACCTGACACCAAGGTTATTGAGTTTCTGAAGAGGTTGATTTGGTGGTTTCTTTTGGCTGCTCAGCTTCTTTGCTGTCAACAGGTTGTGCTTCCTGCCGTTCAGCATGAATTGGTGGCGGCGTACCCGGCAGATATAAAGGCCCGGTTTGACCGCAGCCATAAAGCAGGGTTGTCAGAAATAATAGCTTTAACAAGTCACAAATGTTCATGGGGAATTTATTGTCGCGGCACAAAAGCAGGTTTGGAAAGGCTCTAAAAAGTTACGTTAAAGATTCTACCTTAAATCCGGGCAAGCGCATATAAACAGACCTAAAAATCCAGAGTAGGCGTATATAACTTTAAGATGCGAAAATAACAGCCTTCTGACTTAAAATATCTCAAAGAAAAGTGATAGCTCAAATGCGTCGGGAAACCTTACAAATGCTGTCAAGTTGGCAAATGAATCGGACAACCCGGTAACGCTAACGCGGCAGAATGAAATGAATCCAGGAATGTATCAATGAAACTAAAAGAAAAACAGGTTGAAGTCGGCTATTTATATTTGACCGGCGCGAATCAATATCGGGCGGTGTTGGCAATGAAAGGTGAATTTATTATCTACGCGCCAAGTGTGGAAGGCGAAAAGCGTTTAACGGCGATGGCAAAGCTGCCTTTTGAAAATCAGCCGTTCAAAAAATGCCGCATCGAAACCTTTGCGAAAAAAGATTATCAGCTGTTTGAGCTCAATGGTGTTGAAGCGATTAAACATCAATTGACTGAGTCTCAGTTGGCAGAAGCTATAGCTCAGTGCAATGCCAAGGCCGCGATTGCGGCTCTGTTAGCAGAATAATAAAACAAGACCAGCAGAAGTTGAGAGGAACTTTACGCAATTTACAAAACCACGCCGAAAAATGACAAATTATGCGGTTTTATAGGCAATCGCGAATTTTCTAACGAACCTGGGAGTGAAAAAGTCCTGCGAATGTTGTTTCATACTGCGTTTAATAATCAGAATTAAGCTGCCCACAAGCCGCCAAAACATCATCCCCTTTTGTTCCTCTTATTAAGGTCGGGATTTTAAAGCCATCTAAAACCGCTTTAAACTGCTCCACTTTTTCCAAATCCGGTTTTTGGTAAGAAGACCCCGGATAAGGATTAAACGGAATTAAATTAATATACGCACGTTTATCAACCAGCATTTCACCCAGTTTTTGGGCATCCTCAATTGAATCGTTGAAATCCTTGAGAAGAAGATATTCGTAAGTAATAAACTGCTTCTTCTGGAGCGGGATTTGGTTAATATAGGTCAATACTTCGTCAAGCGGGTATTTTTTGTTGATAGGAATCAATTGATTGCGCTTGGCTGCAAACGGTGAATGCAACGATAACGCCAAATTGACTTTGGGAATTTCTTCCAGCCAGCGTTTCAGTCCAGGAATATAACCCGCCGTTGAAATGGTGATTTTTTGAATGCCAACCGACGTACCATAATGACATAAGAAGATTTCACAGGCTTTTTTAACCGCATCAAAATTATGCAATGGTTCGCCTTGTCCCATAAACACAATATTCAGGATGCGCTCTTCTCCCGGTCGGTTTTTCGCCAGCCAACGCCACGCTTGAATAAATTGTCCGATCACTTCATGGGTGGTTAAATGCCGTTTTAGCCCTTGTTCTCCGGTAAAACAAAACGAACAGCCCATAGCACAGCCCACCTGCGATGACAGGCAAATCGAATATTTTTGGTTAAAGGGAATCAAAACCGTTTCAACTTTATGATTATCGTGCAGTTTAAACAGAAACTTTACCGTTTGGTCTTGTTCTGATTCCTGCACCACCGCTATTTCAGGTAACGAAAAGTCGAAGTTTTCCTGAAAAAAGCGAAATGCTTGCGCGGAGATATTTTCAGTACAGGGGGTAATCTGCTTTTTCTTATAATGCCACTTAAATAAATTGGCTGCGACAGATTGATTTAAGTTATTTTGCTTGATAATCGCTTCCAAATCAGCATAACTTAAATCATAAAAAGAGGGTTTCAACGGCATTCTTCCTAAAGAGTAATAGATATTGCGGCTATTTTATGCAACTCACGCCGTTTTTGTTTAAGTTTTTATATCGTCCAATTGTGTTACCGAAGGCGGAAAGTCTTTCAAACCAGAATAATCTCATCACTATAAAGCGCGACATTTTTATCATGGGTTATTAGCTTTAACGATTCTGTTAAAGCTTGCGCTATCAACATACGGTCAAACGGGTCTTGATGATGAGCGGCTAAACTGCCTAACTCCAGAATATGTGCGGAGCGGGTTGGCAATTCTTGAAAATCGTTTTGTGGCAAGGCTTGCAAAATGGCAGGTAAATTGGCTTCCAGTTTACCGGTCATGATTTTGATTTGAATTTCCCATAATGAAACATGACTGACATAAATCTGATTGTCTGCTTCGGAAATCAGCAGTCGTGCGGTTTGCGGCAGTTTGTCATCGTTATTGAGCCACCAGAGTAAAATATGGGTATCGAGTAAAATTTGCATCTTAATATTCAGGAAATAAAGGCGATTCCGTCCACAATGCTAATTCAGCTTGTGTCATCGGTGCGTCAAAATCATCGTGGATAATGATTTGATTTTTTAAGCAGCCGGGTTGACGTGGTGGTTTTTTAGCGGTTTTTTCTATTTCTGCATTGAGTTGGTATTTTTTCAGTAGAAATTCATAAAAGTCTATGAGTTCAATTTGTAGTTGTATAGGTAGTTTTGTTAAGTTGAGAGTTGATGTGTGGGGTGTTGTGAGAGTTTGTTGTTGGGATAACATGGTTCACCTGTATTTTAAATTTTAATAATGGGTTATGATGGTTTTGCACACAATGACACGGATTTTAAGATGCACAGGATTCAGGTAAATACCAAAAATCCTGTTCAATTCCCCACCGCCAATTCTGTTACCGAAGGCGGCAAACCTTTTAAACTGTTAATTTTTGTTCCTCTAATATCCAACTTGGTCAATTGGTTAAAATTAGCGAAAAAATCAGGGTCTTTTATTTCCGTACCCTTTAATGTCAGCGAAATTAAGCTTTTTAACTCTTTTAACGTACTCAGCTTGGTTATTTTAGACCCTCTTAAATCTAAGTTCAGCGTGGTTAAGCCGATTAAACCTTTTAACGCACTCAGGTCGGTGATTTGTGAGTTTAAATCTAAGTTCAGCGAAGTTAAACTTTTTAACCCATTTAACGCACTCAGGTCGGTGATTTTAGAATTCGATAAATTTAACTCAAGCGAAGTTAAGCTTTGTAACCCGTTTAACGCACTCAGGTCGGTGATTTTTGAGTTGCTTAAATCTAAATCAAGCGAAGTTAAGCTTTTTAAGCCGCTTAACGCACTCAGGTCGGTGATTTTTGAGTTGCTTAAATCTAAATCAAGCGAAGTTAAGCTTTGTAACCCGTTTAACGCACTCAGGTCGGTGATTTTAGAATCCCATAAATTTAACTCAAGCGAAGTTAAGCTTTGTAACCCGTTTAACGCGCTGAGGTCGGTGATTTGAGTGCCACTTAAATTCAAGTTCAGCGAAGTTAAGCTTTTTAAGCTGTTTAACACACTCATGTCGATTGTTAGTGCGTTGTTTAAATCCAAGTTCAGCGTGGTTAAATGCGTAAATTTTGCTAACCAAGTTAAACTCAGCATTTCTTTTTTCGTGACAGTTAAATCTGTTATTTGCTCACTATAATCGCGTAAATCTCCCGGCAAATCCCAAGCTTTTAAAGAAGTGCGATAATTGGTTTCCTGTTTATATTCCTGCCAATATTGATGCCCCAGATAACCTGAAACAGACAATCCAAAAACTACCGCAGCAATCACAGAGCGAGTAATGTTTGTTTTCCTGACACTATTTTTTAAAAACAGCTCTTTATTTTGCAAATCCAACTGCTCTTTAAACTTCAACACCGTTTTTAAGTCTTTCCCCTGCAACAAAAAACGGCTGTCCTTTTTCACACTACTCTGCCAAGCCAAAAAAGCCTTCTGCAAAATCAAATTCGCCTGCGCAATCTCACTCAACAACTTATTCCCCAACTGCCGCAACGCCGGAATCATACTCTCATGCGGCAACCGATAAGCCTTGCAACCATCGGTGCGGACAATCTTTTCCAACAACCGCACCTGCCCACTGGCAAAATAATTCAACGCCGACTCCAAAGCCTGCTCCTTCAAACCCTTCGCCTTCGCGCTCAACTCCACAAACGACTTGCCTTCCGCAATCCGTTGGTCAATGTTTAAATCCACCAATTCCAATAACGCCTCAAAAAAAGCCTCCTGCTCACGTTTATTATCAAACCGCTGCTCAATCTTGTTGGTCAAAAACAGCACAAACAAGCCCTGCGAACCTCCGGCAAACTGGTAATCGGCTAAACTCAGTTTCGGCTGGTTCTTTTCCACCGCCAATTCCTGCAACATCAACAAACCAATGCCAATATCCACCGGCGATAACCGCTGGTCCCGATGCACCGAACTGATAAACGCATCCAGCAACGGCGGCTCTAAACTCAAGCCCGCTGAACTTGCCAACGTAGCCATCACATTCCGCGCTTGCGCTTCACTGAACAGTTTCAAGGAAAGCCGTTGCGAGTGCGAAAACTTGAATTGTTCATCCAACTGAGTTTCAAAATCCAGCCAATCCGCCGCATATTCACGCCGAAACGCAATGATCCAAGTGATTTTATAAGGTGGCGGAACCAAAGAAATTGCTTTCAACAGATTGAAAATTGCAGCAAATTCAGCTTTATCGGGCAACAACTGTTCAAACTGGTCTAACACAATCACCGCTCGCGTGTTCAGCGTCAACAAGGCGGTTAAATCTTTCACTTCCACGCCTAAACCCTGCTGAATGCTTTTCAACAAACCTGCCACCGCCTCAGTCGGACGCGCTTCCCAATACACATAACGACAATCCTTGTCTTTTAACAAATGCGATAAACCCGCCCGCAATAACGAGGTTTTACCCGCGCCGGATTCGCCCATCATCACTAGCAAACCGATTTGCGGGTCGAACAGATAATTTTTTAATTGCGCTAATTCGTTTCCCCGCTCTAATTTCAAAAACAACTCGCCGTCTTCATCAGTGAATGCCATCAAGCCTTTAATTGCGCTGGGCAAAGGTTGGTCGTTGACTTTGGCTTTCGGGGAGCGGGAAAAAAGCTGGCGGAGAAAATCGCCTAAACCGTGCTTTGGTTCAGGTTTGCTTTCTACAGGTGGATTGTAAATTTGGGTGATATGAACATCGCGTCCGGCAATATTGCCGCCACTGACGCTACCTTCTACATAATTCGCTGCGTTGGTATCGTTCTGGATTTTGTCGGCAATTTGCTGTTTACCACCCGAAATAGTTTGTTTTTTAATTTCAAAATTATCCTGTGAGTTATTCTCAAGCGGGTTTTCAGCCATAAAAATCACCTATCAAAAAAATGGCAATCTCTTTCAGATACGTGCTTAAAAAGTTGGTTTTATTGATTAAGCTCATAGCGGTTGTAATGGTTGCTTTGCAGTTGCTTCAAACTAAAAACTTCATGCTAACACGAAGCCCTGACAGGATATGCCATTTTTTCAACTCACTAGGGCCGTAATAGCTTGCGTATTGCAGCGCATGAATTGAAAGCTCAGAGACTTAAGGAATTACAAACTAACTTTTTCGCAACTAATCAAAAAAAACACTGGGAATCACCCGCCACAAAAACAGCGTTGAGGCAAAAAATTCCCAAAATAAAACTCCACCTCACGCCTGAAAAAATCGGGTAAACTCGTAATTTCTAGGACACAATAGCGTTAACCTATTGAGCCCTAAAAGCTAACCTTAACTGTCTACGAGGATAAACAATGAAAACAAATCTCTCAATGCTAGTCATTCTGTCAATGGCCGCTTGCTCTGCTTTTGCCGGGGCGACTCCAGAGACCAAAAAAATTGCCGCCAAAGAGGTTGAATTGCCCAAGGATTTTCGGCAATGGCAACGGGTCGCCACATCCTATCGCACCGATAAAAATTCGCTACGGGTGATTATTGCCAATGATATTGCCTGGAAAGCCATGCAGGCAGGAAGCAAAAATTTTCCTGATGGCGCAAAGATTGGCAAAATTGCCTGGAAAGAAAAACATCATGAAAAATGGCCCGCCGCAATCGTCCCCGGCGAATTTCAACAGATTGATTTTATGCAAAAAGACAGCAAACAGTTTGCCGCTACGGGTGGCTGGAATTTTTCCCGCTGGCTGGGAACTGACCTGAAACGGGAAACTAAAGATATTGAAGGACAAGAGTGTCTGGCTTGTCATACCGCTGTAAAAGACAGTGATTATGTCTTCACTCAACCGGCGATGATGCCGAAATAGTTTGTTTTAACCATAGTAGGCTGGGCTTTCTTGCTTTCAGCCCGGCCTACTAAACTTTGTGATTACTCTTTCTCGCGATTAATCAAAAAATAAACCGTTGGAATCACCAGCAGCGAAAACAGCGTGGAGGCGAAAATCCCGAAAATAAAACTCCAGGCCAAACCGGAGAAAATCGGGTCAAGAATAATCACAAACGCGCCAAACATCGCCGCACCTGCGGTTAAAAAAATCGGCCTCAACCGAATCGCCCCCGCTTCAATCAAGGCTTCTGACAATGTGGTGTTAGGCCGGGCGCGGGTTCTTTCAATAAAATCAATCAAAATAATCGAATTTCGCACCACAATTCCGGCCAGGGCAATCATCCCGATCATCGCGGTGGCAGTAAAGTAAATCGGATTCGGATAACCGGCGACCGGGGTAGCAAACAGATTCAACAGCCAGAATCCCGGCATAATGCCAATCACCGTTAATGGAATAGCAATCATCATCACCAGCGGCACCGTCAGAGAACCGGTTTGCCCGACCAGCAACACATAAATCATCACCAATGCTGCAGCAAATGCCAAACCTAAATCCACAAACACATCCACAGTGATTTTCCACTCGCCTTCGCCTGCCATTTCTGCCCTGTATCCTTCCGGCAACGGCTGTTTTTTCAGCACATCTTGCAAGTCCCAAACCGCTTCCACCGGACTGCGCCCCGCCATCGAACCAATCACATAATTCACCCGCTTTAAGTTTTTGTGATAAATGCTTTGGTCTGAAACTTCTGTGGCTGCCGTGCCGATTTCGCTTAAGGGAATCATTTCACCGTTTCCTGTTTTCACCCGCAACGCCAATAAATCCGCGACTGATGAACGCGCAGCTCTGGGCAGTTGCAAAACAATTTCCAGCGGTTGCCGCTCGCTGCTTTCATGGACAGCACCAACCGTTTGTCCGGCAACGGCAATGCTCAAAGTTTGCGCCACTTGCGCGACACTGATGCCAGACAATGCGGCTTTTTCACGGTTTAAATGAAAATGCACCTTGTCATGCAAGCTTTCAGAATAATCATCGACATCGACTACGCCGGCAATTTTTTCCAAATCAGCACGTACCCGTTTGGAAACTTTGATTAACTCAGGAACAGTCGCTTGTGCAGGGGGGTAAATTTCCGCCACCACATCCGATAAAACCGGTGGCCCAGGGGGTAATTCCACAATTTTCAGGTTAGCGCCGTATTTTTTACCAATCTTTTCAATTTCAGGACGAATCCGTAAAGCGATGTCATGCGATTGATGCTCACGCTTTTCTTTTTCAATCAGATTGACACGCACTTCACCAACATGACCGCCTTGCCGCAAATAATAGTGCCGCACCATGCCATTGAAATCCAACGGTGAGGCTAAACCACTGTAAGTTTCGTAATCGGTGACTTCATTCAGGGTTGCTAAATATTTACCTAATGCCTGCGCCACCTCGTCAGTTTGTTCCAGCGTTGAGCCGCGCGGCATATCAATCAAAATCTGAAATTCGTTTTTATTGTCAAACGGCAATAGTTTTAGCGGCACGGCCCGGGTCACTGCCAACATCGCAGAAGCAACAAAAGCGATAAAGACGATAGCCAAAAACACACGCGCCCGCTGCGGCGTGGCAATCAAAGAGCCCAGCGCGGCGTTATAGACCTTGAAGATCATCCCTTCCTGCAAGGAGGGTTCAACATGCTGCGGGTCGTGGGGGTGCTGTTTCAACAGTTTATAACTGGCCCAAGGCGTGACCGTAAAGGCGACAATCAGCGACACAATCATCGCAACCGGGACGTTAAACGCCATCGGAGCCATGTAGGGCCCCATCATCCCGGTGATAAAAAACATCGGCAAAAATGACACAATTACCGCAAAGGTCGCCAGAATCGTCGGCGGTCTGATTTCATCAACTGCGGTTAATAGTGCATCCAAGGCTTTTTCTTTACCGAGTTGATAATGGCGGTGAATGTTTTCCACGTCCACAATCGGGTCGTCCACCAATAAGCCCAGCGACAAAATCAGCGCGAACAGGGTGACGCGGTTAATGGTGTAGCCGGAAATATAATCCAGCAACAAGGTCAACGCCAAGGTCATCGGCACGGCCAGAGACACAATCATCGACTCTTTAAAACCCAGCGCAAACACCAGCAATACAGTGATAATCACAATCGCAAAGCTTAAGTGTTTCACCAGTTCGTTGACTTTGTTATCGGCGGTTTCACCATAATTGCGGCTGATATTAATCAACACATCGTCAGGAATTACCGTACCATGCAGTTTTTCAGCTGTGGCGATAATCGTTTTCGCGACATCGACGGCATTCGCACCTTTACGTTTCGCCACCGCAATGGTGACCATTTCCCGCTCTTCACCGACCTTGGGCTGATTTTTTTCCGCTTTTTTCACCGTTGGCATTTCTTCAACAGCCTGGCCGAAACCAATCCGGGTGTAATGGGAAACGTCTGCCGCGCCATCAATGATTTTGGCAAGGTCGCGTAAATAAACTGATTTACCATTGACACTTTTAATCGTTGTCGCGCCAACTTCTTCAGCATTGCCATACTGTGGCCCTGCTTCCAGGATAATCTCCTTATTTCCCCGCTCAAAACTCCCCGCCGGTAAATTCACATTGGCATTCGCTAAGGCCTGACTGATTTCTGCCAGCGTAACATTTTGCGCAGCCAATTTCGTGGCATCAGGGTAAATCGAAATTCGCCGCTGTTCACCGCCGACCACCCAGCCTTTACCGACATCCGCCACGCCTTGTAGTGAAACAATCACTTCATCTGCCAGCCGTTTTAAGGTCATCGCATCATAACTTTTATTCGCCGAGGATAAAGTCAGCATCACCACCGGCACATCGTCAATTTCAACCGGTTTCACTGTCCAGCTGGTGACACCGGGCGGAATCAGGTTTTTATTGGACATTACCTTGTCCCAGGTTTTCACCAGACTGTTTTCCAGACTTTCACCGACGTAATAACGTACCGTCACCAAACCATGCCCGGGTGAAGAGACCGAATAAACATATTCAACCCCAGGCAATTGCTTGAGCAACACCTCCAACGGCGTCACCGCCAGTTTTTCCACTTCTTCACTTGATGCTCCGGGATAGTCAATCAATACGTCCATCACCGGCACCACAATTTGCGGGTCTTCCTCGCGCGGCATTAGCATTAACGCCGCCGCGCCTGCCAACATCGAAATAATCAGGAACAGAATAGACAATTGCGAGGTGGTAAAAATCTTGACGATTTGACTGGTCAAGCCACGTTTCGGTTCTGGCACAGCAAGATGGTGTTGTTTATTCATTTAGTATGTCTGTTTTTTGATGATGTAAATTTTTTTCCCAAGATGAACCGAGAGGCTTATCTGTAGCTTTTTGGGCAATGTTAAAAATAACATCTTTATTTTCCAATCTGTGCACCCTGAGTTTATCGAAGGGTATTGTGGCTCGGCAAGCTCACCACGAACGGATTTAGAGATGTTATTACAGTGGTTTTAATCTGGATTGCGCGAGTAGCCAGCGCCTTTTCAACTTGTAAGAGAATATTGGTTGATTAATAAACTGGCTGGCCTGAAGTCTGAGAGAGGAGTGGTAACGGCTTGTCAAAAAACAGTGATGAGGCAGAATTGTTTTTTTAGCAGATTGAAAATGCTAAACGGGGTTGAAAAATATTTAGCATTTCCAGTTCTGCACGGATTAAAGAGGTCTCTAAACAGTAATTCCACGTTCATCCATATATTTTTTATACCGGCTGTCCACCGTTAAAATATGTTGTTTTAGCCAGTCCACCCCTAAATCAGCCACTTTGGTCGCTACAAAAATCGCCATGCCGTTTTGGGCTTTAGTGTGAAATTCTTCCACTTTCGCGATGAAATCCTTATGCAGCTGTTTGTGCTGGTTTAATTCAGGATAACCGAATTTCTCCATCATTTTTTCTTCTTCTGTAAAATGATAATTGGTGTACTCAAGCAGCTCGGCAATAATTCGGATAATACTCTCGTCTTTGGCCCCTTCTGCCATTAAGGCATAAAGTTTATTCATAATATCGAACAATTTTTTATGATGGTTGTCGATCATAAAAATATTGACACTGTATTCATCATCCCATTTAAAAATTGACATTTTCTAATCTCATTTAATTTGTTAATAAATAAGCCCTCATAATAACAAGGAAATGCCAGAAAAATAAATGCGCAATTACTTTTTCTGCAACGGAATTTTTCCCATTGTTTAATCGACTGTTAGGCAGCAGCCAAAATCTTTTCCACCAGTTTCACCCAATAGGTTGCCCCCAAGGCCAAATTGTCGTCGTTGAAGTCGTAATGCGGGTTGTGCAATAAACAGCCACCTGCTGTTGAACCGTTGCCTATCCAGGCATAACAACCCGGTTTTTGTTGCAGCATAAAAGAAAAGTCTTCCGCGCCCATGCTGGGCACTGCTTCAAAAACCTGCTCTTTTCCGACTAAACTTTCCGCCACTTCTTTAACAATTGCTGCTTCCGCCGCAGTGTTGACAGTCACCGGATAGCCGAGGTCGAGATGATTGAACAAAACCTCGGCTGTAATTTCGTGAGCCTGACAAATTGCCTGCGCAAGCTGTTGAATTCGCTGCCGTACCTGTTGCTGGATTTCGGCATTAAAACAACGGAATGTGCCGCGAATCAGCGCAGACTCCGGCAATACATTCCAGGTATTACCCGCACTAATCTGGGTGACGCTGACCACCGCCGCTTCGCTGGGATCCAAGCTGCGGCTGACAATGGTTTGCAAAGCATTAATCAATTGCGCGGCGGTGACAATCACATCATCACCTAAATGCGGTTTGGCAGCATGAGTGCCACAGCCTTTCAGAGTAATTTCAAAACTATCCGACGATGCCATGATTGCACCGCTTTTCACCCCAAAATGACCTTGCGGAACTCCGGGAAAATTATGCAGTCCGTAAACACTGTCGGCAGGAAACAAGTCGAACAAGCCGTCGTCAATCATTTTTTGGGCGCCGGCCTGACCTTCTTCCGCCGGTTGAAAAATGAAATACACGGTGCCGTTAAAATGACGATGCTGAGTTAAACAAGCTGCCGCCCCCAATAACATGGCACTATGGCCATCGTGACCGCAAGCGTGCATTTTTCCCTGATGCCGGGATTTATACGGCAGTTGATTTTGTTCCTGAATCGGCAGCGCATCAATATCGGCCCTCAAGGCAATTTTTCCAGTCCCTGTCCCTGATGACAAGGTGGCAACTACGCCGGTTTTCCCTAAACCTTGATGTACTTTCAGGCCAAATTCCCGCAGCAGATTGGCAATGTAAGCAGAAGTTAGATTTTCCTCAAACGCGGTTTCAGGAATTTGATGCAGATGATGCCGCCATTGCTGCATTTGCGGGCGCAGTTGCTGTATTTCAGCTGGAATGTTCATCGCAGAAATCCTCAAGGAAAAAGTGTGTCACAAAGCTGCATTTTACCGGCTATGGATTAGTCACCACTGTTTCACCGGCTCTTAATCCAGAAATAACTTCAACTTTATCGGCAAAAGTTTTCGCGCTGCGAATATGACGCAGACTCAGATTGCCTTCTGCCAAAACTTTCACCGACTCCAGCTGTCCAACATGAATCACCGCAGATTCAGGAATCAATAAGGCCTGATGTTGTTCACAAGCCTGCTCTAGCCAGCCAAAATAACCGGGCTGCAAGCCTTTCAATTCCGGCAGTTTGATTTTTATCAATTGGCTGCGGGTTTGCGGGTCAACTTCCGGGACAATCTCATCAATTTTGCCAGAAATTTCCGCGCCTAAAATATCAATCCGGGTTTTGACTTCCATACCGGTAGCCAAGCGTGTTGCACAACTGCTGGGAACGCTGACTTCCAGACGCATATCTTCGGCGGTTTGCATCGATACAACCGGCTCACCGGGCAACCCCATATCGCCGGCCTCTTTTAATTTCGCCACAATGACACCGGAAAAAGGAGCGCGTAATACTGCATCATCCAGATAAGCCCGCACCACGTTGACACCGCTCATGGCCTGACTAACACCGGCTTGCGCAGTTTTCGCCTGTGCCTGCACATTATCCAAGTTTTCACGGGTGGCAGCTTCCTGTTTGTACAAACCGCTAATCCGCCGTGCATCCGCTTGCGCACGGGTAGCTTGAGCATTTGCACCAGCCAGCGCAGCCAAGGCTTCACGCTCCTTGGCACGAATATCCCGATCATCGAGCCGGGCAATCACATCGCCTTTACTGACGCGGTCGCCAGCATTAACCTTGATTTCCAAAATTCGCGCGGCAATTTTCGGGGCGATTTTCGCCACAGTACGGGATCGTACTGTGCCCGGCCAGGCAAACATATCATCGATTGCCGTGCTGGCAACAACAGCTGTCCGGTATTTTGCTGCGGTTTCCAAAGGCGCAAGCTTGCCTTCTCCCGGTGCGACTTTGTGCTCGAAACTGCCTTGCATGTACATTAGCAGCAAAATCAAGCCCAACACTGAGACGCTGATTAAGCCGATTTGTTTTGGATCAACGTTATGTTTTTTCAACATGAGAATTCCTTTATTTCCAGTCGCCGAGGGCTTTTTTTAACGCCGCCTGTGCAGTTAGCGCATCATAGTGAGCCGCAACCGTGTTGGCGTGTGCCTGATTTGCGGCGGATTGCGCTTCGATATATCGGGTTACGGTGACGGTTTCGGCCTGCCGCTGTACATTTACCAAACGCAAGGCTTCTTCGGCAGAGGTTACTGCAGCTTCGGTAACTTTCAACCGTGCCAATGCCTCTTCTAGTTTCAAATAGGCAGCTTGCAGTTCCTGCTCAATGGCCAAACGGATTTTTCTATCCTGTTCTCGTGCTTCGGCAAGTTTACGCTCTGCGGCACTCACCCGTTGTTTGGTGCGAAAACCTGAAAATAAATCCACTTCTACCTGTACGCCCGCAGTGACATTATCTTTTGCCAGTGAATAGCCGGGATTCTGATTATCCTGGCCATAACTAACAAAAGCATCAACTTTCGGTAAATAGGCAGCTTTTTCGTTTTGAACCTGATGGCTGGCGATTTCGATTTGGGTGGCGGCGGCCTGAATTTCAGGGCGTTGACTCAAAGCCTGTGCCAGCAAATCTTTAAAGGGCTTGGCTTGAGTGGCCGTGGTTAAAATCGAAGCCGGGGCAATGCTAAAATCTTGGCCGGCGGGTAATCCCAATAAAGTAGTCATGCTGGATTTTGCCAGTTCAATCCCATTTGCTGCTTTGATTCGCGCTTCCTGTGCTTCCGCCAGTTTCACTTCCAAAGACAAGACCTCTGAACGCAACACGGTACCGGCATTAAAGCGCTTGCGGGTTTGCCCTAACTGGCTGTTCACCGCAGTAATCGAATTTTGCGCAACTTTTTCCGCCTCCATCGCCGCTAAATAACTGTAATAGGACGATGTCACCGCTTGCACTAACGCATTGCGTAATGAGGAACGCTCCAAATCAGCCGCTTCCACACCCAAGTTAGCAATTTTAGTTGTTTCATAATCCTGGCCGCCGCGATACAGCGAAATTCTGCCGGTTATTTCCGGGCGAAAGTTTTGCCGATAACCGGGATGATTAATATTGGCGATAGATGAAGAAGTAAATTCCCGTTGCGCCACCATCATTGAAAACACTTGTGCCGGATTGTTGGAAACCAGATAGCCGACGCGGGCCGTGACCTGTGGATAAAACGCGGACCAGGCTTCGCCCAGTTGTGCCTGGGCCTGGCCAATCCGTTCACTGGCAATTTGCAGGTCAGGATTGTTATCCAGCGCGTAATTAATCGCTTTATCCAGATTATATGAAGACGGGGTAACTTTATCTTCCGCCAGACAAGCCGTGCTCGAAAGAATGGCCAGAGAAAATAGAGCGATTGAAAACCGGAGATTTGCTATTTTCAGCATAATTTTTTTCAATTTGCAGGAAGATTTAGGATGAAACTTTCAAATTAACGCGAAGCATAAACCTGACAACTTTTTGAGAGCTGTCAGGTTTTTCGGGTAACTCAAGTTAAAAAGCGCAACCGGGTTTTACCCCCAGTTTTTTTAAAATGATTGCTAACGGGCAAAAACCGCTGAAAGCCGATTGAAACAAATTAGCTCCAACAAAGGCGGTAAACCACAACCAGTTTTGCGAATGAAAATGTGCTAGCAGCAAACTGATTAAAATAAAACTGCCAGCCACTGCAAATACAATCCGGTCAATACTCATTGCAAATCTCCTACTTTAACCGCACCACGCCCAGCATTTTTAAAATCGCTTTTTCATAGTAAGGCTCGCTAATGCCTTTTTGAACTTTACGGATGAAGTATTTTTCAAAGGCAATTTTCGCCAGATGCACCCATTTCCCAGACGAAGACCAGGTGACATTGCGCGGTGGAATTTGCGGCTTTGCCAGAAAAGCGACGCCACTGTCGCCAAAATCTGCCAGACATAAAGCATTCCAGGTAGCTTTATGTGAAGGTTCTTTGCCTGCCAGTTCATCGACAATATTATGAGAAGTAGCTGTGACCATCGACTCAATCATATAACCGGTTTTCGGGGCACCGACCGGTACGGGTGTCGGCTCGACCGGAGGAATGGCAATACAAACACCGACAGCGTAAATATTTTTGAAAGTCGGATTGCGTTGATGTTCATCTACCAGCACAAAGCCGCGCGGATTTACCAGGCCTTTGGCTTCAACATGACGTATTGCATCAATGCCGGTAAATGCCGGCAACATCATCGAATGTTTGAAGGGCAGCTGATGTTTTTTCTTTTCTTTGCCGTCATCGTCAACTTCGGTCACAGACATCATCCCTTCTTCAATTTTGTCAACTTTGGCATTGGTAATCCATTTTATGCTTTTTTCGCGCAAGGCACTTTCCAGCAAACCTTTAGTATCACCGACACCGCCTAAACCTAAATGGCCAATATACGGTTCGGCAGTGACAAAGGTCATCGGCACTTTGTCACGAATTTGGCGATTGCGTAATTCAGTTTCCAGAATCATCAAATATTCATAAGCCGGGCCATAACAGGATGCCCCTTGTACTGCGCCGACAATAATAGGGCCGGGATTTGCCATGAATTTATCCCAATCTGCAATCGCTTCCTCTGCGTGGTCAACATGACAAACCGAAGAGGTAAAGCCCTTGGGTCCTAAACCTTCGACTTCATCAAATGCCAGCCGTGGGCCGGTGGCAATAATCAGATAGTCATAGTCTTCACTTGTACCGTCGGCAAGATGAACTTTGTTAGCTTCCGGGTCTATTTTGCTGGCGGCTTTTTGAATGAACTCGATGCCTTTTTTGGCCATAACCGGCGCAAGCTCGACTTTTAAGTCCGAAGGTTTGCGCCATTTGACCGGAACCCAGGGATTGGACGGCACAAAATGAAATGTAGGAGAGTCTGAAATTACAGTAACTTGATGGTTATTCCCCACCATTTCTTTCATTTCATAAGCCATGGGTACGCCACCAATACCTGCGCCTAAAATTACTATTCGAGCCATTTGCCTGTCCTCATAAGAGATTAAAAGATATATAAATCTGGAAGTTTGTCAGTATAAGCTGGAGTTTTTACATTGGCTAGTATATTAGCAAATCCTAAAATAGACAATGTTTTTTTTAACCTCGCTGTGAATGCGTATAAAATAAAAGCATTCAAAATCAATTGCCTAAAACCACAATAACTCTGGCTAAATAGACTGTTTAAAAAACAGCTGGTGATTTTAAGATGCCGTAAAAAAATCGAATGCGTTTACGCTGTCGCCATGTACTTGTTTGTGGTGCGGGATTTTTTATCATTCAGAACTGAATAATTTTTCTCTGCCTGCTTACTGATTCAGCAGATAATCATTGCTAAAAAAACGTAACCAATGCGTTATACTATCTATCAGAATTTGCTTGTGCTTTCTTGACAAGGCAGCACTTGAATAATACCAAAAGTATCATCAATTTAAAAAACTGCCACAAGCCTTGTGCTGCATGGCATATAAAAAACGAAGTTTCACAAGAAAACAACTATGGATTATTTTAATTATCAAGATCAGCATCTTTTCGCTGAAGATGTTCCAGTAGCACAGATTATCGCTGCACACGGCTCCCCCTGTTACATTTATTCCAAAGCAACTTTGGAACGACATTGGAATGCTTTTGACAAGGCGTTTGGCGCACAAAAACATCTGATTTGCTATGCCGTCAAAGCCAACTCCAATATTGCCATTCTGAATGTGATGGCACAGTTAGGCTCCGGGTTTGATATTGTCTCTATAGGCGAGATGGACCGGGTTCTGGCTGCCGGCGGCAAACCGGAAAAAATCGTCTTTTCCGGGGTTGGCAAGCGCCGTGATGAAATCATCGCCGCATTGAATGTCGGAATTCGTTGTTTTAATGTCGAAGTCAGTAGCGAATTAGACCGAATCAACCAACTGGCGGGTGAGTTGGGTGTGATTGCGCCGATTTCATTACGGGTTAATCCTGATGTCGATGCCAAAACCCATCCTTACATTTCCACGGGCCTGAAAGAAAACAAGTTTGGCATTGCCAGTGAACTGGCAGTGGCGGAATATTTGCGTGCCGCACAATTACCCCATCTTAAAATAGTGGGTATCGATTGTCATATAGGTTCGCAACTGACCGAAACCCGGCCATTTTTAGATGCGCTGGACAAAATTTTGCAGTTGGTTGAGCAGCTAAAAAACCATGGCATCGTTCTGGAGCATCTTGATCTGGGTGGAGGTTTGGGGATTCGCTACAGTGATGAACAGCCGCCAGAACCTTCCGAATATGTTGCTGCGGTTCTGGCACGATTAGGGCAAAATGATTTTGAAGTTTTTCTGGAACCGGGGCGGGCGATTGTCGGTAATGCCGGAATTCTGGTGACGCGGGTAGAATATTTAAAAACCACTGCGGATAAAAACTTTGCCATTGTTGATGCGGCAATGAATGACTTAATCCGCCCCGCCTTGTACAGTGCCTGGCAGGAGATTATTCCTGTCGATCGCAGCAGCACAGCTCCTCTTGAGCATTGGGATATTGTGGGACCTGTTTGCGAAACTGGTGATTTCCTCGGCAAAAATCGACCTCTGCATCTGATTGAAGGCGATTTGCTGGCGGTTCGCTCATCGGGGGCTTATGGTTTTTCCATGAGTTCCAACTACAACTCCCGACCACGCGCCGCAGAAATTATGGTTGACGGCAATAAAATCCATATCATTCGTGATAGAGAAACACTGGCCGGACTTTGGGCCAATGAACACTTGCTTGTCTAAGCTATAAAAGCTGGCATCAAACAGAGAGGTAAATAATGACCGGATTGGAAATACTGTTTATCACCAATGCACTCGTTCTGCTGGTGTTTTGGGGCTGGTTTATTTTTCTGGGTTTTAACACCAGTCGGGGATGGGGATTAGGACTTACATTCCTGTTTCCGTTTTCACCTTTTCTGTTCGCCTATCGTTTTGAACGAAAAACCCGCAAGATTATTTATTATTTTGTGATAAGCCTTGTAATTTTTATCGCACTAAACGGCTGGATTTATTTTGCTACTTCAGTTGATTTTTTTCCTAACTTTGGCCATAAACTTAGCAAACTGGCGCCAACATTCAACTTTTCTGAAAAGCCTAAACCGAAACTGAACCTGCCCAAACCTACGCCGATTCCTGATGCACTTCCGGTTGAGGAAAAACCTCCGGTTGAACAGGTAAAAAAAGTCGAAGCAGCTCCTGTGCAAAAGCATGGCTATAAAACTGTTGATATTGAAAGTGCACACAGTTATATAGGCAAGAAAGTCATTGTTAGCACGGCCGTTGTCGTTCATCGCGGCGTACTGAAATCAGTAGGCATGAGCCAAATAGAAATAAAAAAGGATTTTGGCGGCGGCTCAACGGTAATGGGCGTTTCAAAAAGCAAAATTCAAAAACTTGAAGTTTATTTATGATAATTCAATTTACCAAAATGCACGGACTGGGCAATGATTTCGTCGTTATTGATGGCATTTCCCAATCGGTTTCCTTAAATTGCGCACAAATCCGGTTTATTGCTGACCGGCATTTTGGCATTGGTTGCGACCAGTTATTACTGGTTGAAAAACCGGTGAGTGATAATGCAGATTTTAAATACCGGATTTTCAATGCCGATGGCAGTGAAGTTGCCCAATGCGGAAATGGTGCCCGCTGCTTTGCCCGTTTTGTCCGTGATAAAAAACTGACCGATAAAGATGAAATTCGGGTTGATACTGATGCCGGACAATTAGTGTTGCAGCTGCAAGAGGATGGTTTAGTCACTGTGAATATGGGGATTCCGCGTCACGCACCCGCGCAAATTCCGTTGCAAGCCAGTTCCGAAGAAAAACTTTATCGTTTAAATATTGCTGATGAAGATGTCAGTTTTGGAGCGGTATCAATGGGTAATCCTCATGCTGTTCTAACTGTCGCGGATGTAGAAGTTGCTCCGGTCAATGAGCTGGGGGCGAAATTGGAATCGCATCCGTTTTTTCCGCAACGTGCCAATATTGGCTTTATGCAAGTTGTTAACCGCCACACCATTAACCTGCGGGTATTTGAACGCGGCGCCGGTGAAACCATGGCCTGTGGCAGCGGAGCTTGTGCAGCGGTTGTGATTGGCATAGAACAAGGCTTATTAGATGAAAATGTCAGCGTAACTTTGCCAGGAGGACAGTTGAATATTCGCTGGCAAGGCCGAGGTACACCTGTGTTTATGACGGGTTCAGCCGAATCGGTATTTGAAGGCTGGATTGATTTATGAGTAAAACCGGCGAATTGACTGCCGAGTCTGTGGCAAATTATTTGCAGCAGAATCCTGATTTTTTCAATCAGCATCTGGAGTTGCTAGAAACCTTGGCTATCCCACACCCCAGTAACGGCAATGTGGTGTCTTTGGTGGCAAAACAGCTGGAAGCTTTCAGAAATAAACAGCAAAAACTGGAACAACAACTCAACTCGCTGGTTGAAATTGCCAGAGATAATGACGTCTCTGCCAGCCGAATGCACCAGTTGACCTTGGCGTTATTAAACGCAACCACTCTTGAAACCGCGATAGCAAACCTTAAACAGGTGTTGATAGAAGTTTTTTTAACCGATGTTGTGGTGTTAAAAATTATCGGCACCCACCCTAATCCGGCTTTGGCTGATTACTTTATCACTGAAGAAGATGAAAACCTGCATCATGTCACCGCCGAATTATTTCATAACACTCCCCGCTGTGGACGCTTGAATACCGGACAATCCCGCTTTCTGTTTGCTGATTTCGCTCCGCAAGTGAAATCCTGTGCTATCGTTCCAATCGTCAATCCCCAACTAACCGCATTGCTGGTAATAGGCAGTCGTAATGAAGATCGCTTTCATTATAGTCTCGGCACCTTATTTTTAACCCAGCTCAGTGAAATAATCAGTATCCGTCTAACAACACTTTTAAGGCTGTAAGCCGCTGCTAATGCCTTGTTTGGCATCCATCATGCACTCAGAACTGAAAAGACTTCAAATATCTGCTACTATAGTCGTATTTTCATTATGAAAACCTAATGTTTTCTTAAAAACCGTTTACCTCTTCTTATTTACAGGATACTAAGAAATGTCAGCTAGCGAATCACTACAGGACGCAAAGTCAAAAGGCATACTCTGGAGTTTTGGTATTTTCATGGGCGTGGTCGTTTTTGTTCTCGTTGTCTTAGGTGGATGGTGGGGCATGGAGCCGGGTGTGTTTAATGTAGAAGAGGAGGCGATTAAGCGTTACGCTGATGAAAAACTGAAGGAAGGCGATGCCAAAGACTTGCCAATAGGCTATATGTACACCAACACCCTTGCCCATATGGCTGAAGTGCTGATGCACAAACCCGGCGGTTATATTACCAATGACGTTGCTCCGCCCGGCTTGCTGCTGGACAACATTAAAAACTGGGAATACGGAGCCTTAATCATGTTAAGGGATGGCTCAACTGCATTGCGTAACCACTTTGCCCGCGATCAGTCCCAATCTGCTGAAGACCCTGATTTGTCAGTCGCAGAGCCCTACTTTTATTATGAACGTAATTCCTGGGCCCTGCCTTCCACTGAATCGGAATACCAAAAAGGGATTGATGCTCTACACCTTTACATGGCACGCTTAAAATACCCTAAAGGCCAAGCCAATCGCGGACAGTTTTACGCCCGTGCTGACAACCTGTGGCAATATACCGAGGTGGTGATTAAACGGTTGGGCGGCTTATCAACACGATTAACAGCAAGTACTGACAGCAACGTGGTTCTTGCTCTTACCGGCATAAAAATGGACGAGCTGGACAAATCCAAAGTCACAGTAACCAAAACCCCCTGGCTAGAAATAGACGACGTGTTTTATGAAGCTCGCGGATCAAGCTGGGGATTGCTGCATATTTTTAAAGCTATCAAGCATGACTTTGCCGGGATATTGGAAGACAAAAGAGCAATGCGGACTGTCGATACAGTGATTTACGCAATGGAAAATGCCTTAACACCGATTCTAAGCCCGATGATTTTAAATGGTGACGGCTTTGGGATATTTGCCAACTATTCATTGTCGATGGCAAACTATATCGCCAGAGCCAACGCGGCGGCATTAGACTTGCGCGATATTATGAACCGAGGCTAAAAGCCTTATGGAGCATTTACTGATGAAGGAGCAAATTAACGATAATCTAAAAAAAACCAGCACCTGGAAAAGAATTATTTTCATGCTGGTGTTTGCGGTTATCGTCAGTGTGGTCAGAACCCTGCTCTGGGCGGTGATTTTATTGCAGATTATCACTGCGCTGCTTACCGGCAGCAGTAACCCGCACATTTTGGCGTTTGGCCGGAGCCTGTCGGCTTATTTGTACCATATCACCTTATATTTAACTTTCAACACCGAGCTGTTGCCGTTTCCTTTTTCAAGCTGGCAAATAACAGAGCAGTTTGACTTGGGCGGCATCACGCCAAAATCCCGCGATTAACTGCGATGTCACAGGTGCGAAAAATCATTCATATTGATATGGATGCTTTTTTCGCAGCTGTCGAACAACGCGACTTCCCGCAATACCGCAACAAACCCCTGATTGTTGGCGGTAAGCCCGACTCTCGCGGCGTGGTTTCAACCTGTAGTTATGAAGCCAGACGCTACGGCGTGCATTCTGCCATGCCTTCCTCCCATGCTTTTCGCTTATGTCCGCAGGCAATTTTCGTTACCCCGCGTTTTGATGCCTATCAGGAAGCCTCCCATGCCATTCGCAAAATTTTTGCCCAATACACAGCATTGTTTGAGCCTTTATCGCTGGATGAGGCCTATCTTGATGTCAGTGATATTTCGCTTTGCAAAGGCTCTGCCACTTTAATGGCGCAGGAAATCAAGGCAAAAATCAAACAAAAAACCCAGCTTACCGCTTCCGCCGGAGTTTCCTATAACAAGTTTCTGGCAAAAATCGCTTCGGATATGGATAAGCCGGATGGACTGTATCTAATCACTCCAGAACAAGGGGCAGAATTTGCCGCCAATCTGGCAGTGCAAAAATTTCATGGCATTGGCCAGGCTACCTATAAAAAAATGCAGGCGTTAGGAATAGAAACCGGGCGGGATTTACAAGAATATTCGCTGCCATTATTACGCCAGCATTTTGGCAAGGCCGGGGAGTATTATTACAATATTTGTCGCGGCATTGACTTGCGGCCAGTTAACAGCCACCGCGTCAGCCAGTCAATTGGCGTGGAGAATACTTTTCCTGAAGACATTCAGGAACTGGATGAAATTATTTTTCAGCTTCGGCAATTATTAACACAGGCTTTAGAGCGATTGACAGAAAAAAATCTCACCGCCCGCACCTTGACGGTGAAAATCAAGTATCACAATTTTGTCCAGATTACCCGCAGTCGTACCGTTTCTTGCTCACTTTTAACGGCCAGCGAAGAGGTTTTAGTGTCGTTGCTGTTGTCGTTGCTAAAAAATACCGAAGTAGGGAAACGAAAAGTTCGCTTACTCGGGGTTAGCCTGTCTTCTTTGGAAAAAGCGTCTTTGTCTGTTTGCTATAGGCAACTGGATTTATTTGATGAGTGAGGCCGCTTTCCTGCTACAAAAACTTGCCGGTATCTTTCTCATCCACTGCCGCCAATGACATGATGCCGTCTTCACTGGCGAAAGAACTCCCCGATTCAGCCGCCAGTTTAATTGCCAGCCGCACTTCATTTCTGGAGTCAGCAGAATTTAGTGCATCTTCATAGCTGATTTTTCCGGCGATATATAGATCAAACAAAGCCTGGTCAAAAGTTTGCATCCCGTATTCTTTACCGGCCTTCATAATTTCTTTCAGGCGATGTACTTCACCTTTCCGAATAATATCCGATACCAGCGGGGTATTGATCATAATTTCAATCGCAGGATAACGGCCTCTGCCGTCGGAGCGCTTGATTAGCTGCTGCGCCACAATGCCGCGCAAATTCAGGGATAAATCCATAAACAATTGCGGGTGCATTTCTTCGGGGAAAAAATGCAAAATCCGGTCAAGAGCCTGGTTGGCATTGTTGGCATGTAAAGTTGTCAGACACAAATGTCCGGTTTCAGCAAAAGTGATTGCATGTTGCATGGTTTCACGGGTTCGTACCTCGCCAATCAGGATGACATCGGGAGCTTGCCGCAAAGTGTTTTTTAACGCAACTTCGTATGAATCAGTATCTATGCCTACTTCGCGCTGGGTAATGATGCAGCCTAAATGCGGATGCTCATATTCCATCGGGTCTTCAATGGTGATGATATGGCCTTTGCTGTTCTGGTTTCGGTATTTTATCAATGATGCCAGCGAGGTTGATTTACCGGTACCGGTTGCGCCGACAAAAATCACCAGACCGCGCTTTTGCATGATTAAATCCTTTAAAACCGGCGGCAAATTCAAGGTTTCCATGTCGGGAATCACACTTTCAATCCGGCGCAACACCATCCCTGCCGCATCACGTTGAGTAAAAGCACTGACACGAAACCGCCCTAAATTGGGCACGCTGATGGCAAACTGGCATTCACGGGTTTTGGCAAATTCAGCTTTGTAATTATCATTCATAATGCTATGAACAATTTTCAAAGTCTGCTCTGCGGTAAGGGCTGTTTTTGCTACTTCGGTTAAAACCCCGTCAATTTTCATGCACGGCGGCTTACCTTCGGTAATAAACAAATCCGAAGCTTTTTTTTGCACCATTAATGCCAGTAATGCCGTAAAGTCCATGATTCCCTCTTATACAAAGTCTTTTTTATTAACTGCTTTGCTACGTGCATCTGCCATTGTCACCAGACCGCGATCAACTTTTTCTTTCAAATCCTGATCCAGGGTTTGCATCCCGTCTTTGCGTCCGGTTTGAATCGCAGAATACATTTGCGCCACTTTCGCTTCCCGAATCAGGTTTCTGATTGCAGAAGTTCCAACCATGATTTCATGGGCTGCAATCCGGCCGCCGCCAATTTTTTTCAGCAGGGTTTGCGAGATTACGCATTGCAACGATTCTGATAGCATCGAACGAATCATGTCTTTTTCGGCTGCGGGGAAAACGTCCACAATCCGGTCAATGGTTTTTGCGGCCGAGGTGGTATGCAATGTGCCAAACACCAAGTGTCCTGTTTCTGCCGCAGACATGGCCAGACGAATGGTTTCCAAGTCCCGCATCTCCCCAACCAGAATAATGTCCGGGTCTTCCCGCAGCGCAGAACGCAAGGCTTCATTAAACCCCAAGGTATCACGGTGAACTTCCCGCTGGTTGATTAGGCATTTTTTACTTTTATGCACAAACTCAATCGGGTCTTCTACGGTGAGAATATGCTCATATTTGGTCGAGTTAATATAATCTATCATTCCGGCCAGGGTCGTCGATTTACCGGAACCGGTGGGACCTGTTACCAAAATCATCCCCCGTGCCCGATTGGATAATTCTTTAAAAATCACAGGAGCGTTTAGTTGCTCCAAACTTAAGATTTCAGTAGGAATGTTCCGAAATACTGCTGCCGCGCCGCGATTCTGGTTAAAAGCGTTTACCCGAAACCGCGCCACTCCCGGTAGCTCAAAAGAAAAGTCGGTTTCCAGCAATTCTTCATAATCACGACGTTGCTTGTCGTTCATAATGTCGTAAATCAAACCGTGTACTTCTTTATGATCCAGTTCAGGGATATTAATCCGGCGCATATCGCCATCTACCCTAATCATTGGCGGCAACCCGGCTGACAAATGCAAGTCGGATGATTTGTTTTTAACCATAAACGTTAATAATTCAGCAATATCCATAATATCCCCACACAAAATCTAAAGGTAAAGTAAGATGCAACTGAGGTCAGGCAGTCGCTTGGTTTTTTTTAAACTCTATTGTTTAATAGTAGCATCATTTTATTAACACATCTGCCATGAACACTATAGCGCATAATTTTAGTTTAATTAATAGCCAAATAAAGCAGGCGGAAATAGCTTGCGGTCGAGTATCAGGTTCTGTGCAATTGTTGGCAGTCAGTAAAACCAAGCCCGCTTCAGATATTGCAGCAGCCTATCAATGCGGGCAGCGGCATTTTGGGGAGAATTATTTGCAGGAGGCGTTAAGTAAACAACAGCAGCTTGCCGCCTTTAATATCAGCTGGCATTTTATCGGCCCTATTCAATCAAACAAAACCCGCCCCATCGCCAGCCATTTTCACTGGGTGCATAGCGTTGACCGCTTGAAAATTGCCCAGCGCTTGAGTGAACAACGGCCGCTGCATTTGCCGCCGCTGAACATTTGTCTGCAAGTTAATATCAGTGATGAAGAAACCAAATCTGGCGTAAATTTGGCAGAACTGCCGGAGTTGATCGCTGAAGTAAGGCAATTGCCAAATCTGTGCTTGCGTGGCGTCATGGCAATTCCTGCTCCACAAACAGATTATGAGTTGCAACGCCTTCCTTACCGCAAAATTTATCAGGTAGTTTCGGCATTGAACCTGCCTGAACTGGATACCTTTTCGTTTGGTATGACTGGCGATTTAAAAGCGGCGATTACAGAAGGTGCAACTATCGTCAGAGTAGGAACGGCCCTGTTTGGCAGTAGAAATTATCCCGCCTGAAATACCACAATCACGGAGAAAATAATGAAAAAATTTTTTCTGATCGGATGCTGTTTGTTCTCAATAGCTTGTCTGGCTGAGGGACAACAAAAGACGGTTTTGCAACAGCTGGAAGGGATATGGACAGGACTTGCCGTTCAAGACAATAACAGCAGGTGGGCGATTAAAGTCACAATCCATCCTGAGAGTTACTTAATAGATTATCCTTCTTTGAATTGCGGCGGAACGATGGAATTGGTGAAGGAAAATGAAGATAGCCTGGTGTTTAAGGAGATTTTAACCTATGGCATTGACAGCTGTTATAACAACGGCAAGACCGTGTTAATAAAATCCAAGGACAATAAAGTCCGCTATTACTGGTATTTTGAGAACAATGGCAAGAAAGCCGCTGTCGGAGAGCTTTCCCGTCAAACTGAATATGGTAACAGAGGCCAGAAAAGCCAGTTCGCTTGTTGCGAATCAAGTAGCGATGAGAACCAAGATGCAGACACGGATAATAATCTTTAGTGGTTATATTATCCGTGCGGCTTTGTTTTATTTAGCGAGTGGAAATTGGCGTTACATTCCGTTTAACAGCGCCTTTGTATAATTGTCTGGGTCTGCCAATTTTTTGTTCAGGATCAGAAATCATTTCATCCCAATGCGCAATCCAGCCTACGGTGCGGCCCATTGCAAAAATCGCGGTGAACATATTGGTCGGAATCCCTAGGGCACGCAAGACAATCCCGGAATAAAAATCCACATTGGGATATAGTTTTTTCGCTACAAAATATTCATCTTCCAGGGCAATTCTTTCTAGCTCCAAAGCAAGTTTAAACAACTTGTCATCATGCAGTCCCAATTCTGTCAGCACTTCATGGCAGGTTTCCCGCATCAGTTTGGCACGGGGATCGTAGTTTTTATACACCCGATGCCCGAATCCCATTAATCTGAAGTTGTCATTTTTGTCTTTCGCTCTTTTTATATAGGTGTCAATTTGTGAGACATCGCCAATTTGTTCCAGCATTTTTAACACGGCTTCATTTGCGCCACCATGCGCAGCCCCCCATAAACAGGCAATTCCCGCAGTGATGCAGGCAAAAGGATTGGCGCCACTTGAGCCTGCCAAACGCACGGTCGAAGTTGAGGCATTTTGCTCATGGTCGGCATGGAGAATTAAAATTCTCTCCAATGCCCTGACCAGAACGGAATTTTGCTGATAATCTTCACAAGGCGTACCGTGCATCATCCACATAAAGTTTTCAACATAGGTCAGCTTGTTTTTTGGATACATAAACGGCAGGCCGGAGCTGTATTTATGACACATGGCAACAATGGTAGGAACTTTAGCCAGGAGCCTTAACGCACTTAAGTCGCGGTCATGTTTTGACTTAACATCTAAAGAATCATGATAGAAGGCTGATAACGCCCCGACAATTCCCACCATAACCGCCATAGGGTGCGCATCACGGCGAAAACCCTTGAAAAAATTGGTCAGCTGGTCGTGCACCATCGTGTGCATGGTGATATTCCGGGTAAAACTATCTAACTGCTTTTTGTCGGGAAGCTCACCGTTTAATAGTAAATAGCAAACCTCTAAAAAGGTACATTGTTCCGCCAGTTGCTCAATGGGGTAGCCGCGATACAACAACACGCCCTCATCACCATCAATATAGGTAATGCTTGAAGAGCAACTCGCTGTAGATATAAATCCTGGATCATAAGTAAACATGCCGCTTTGGGCTTGCAAAGTGCGGATATCAACAACATCAGGGCCTATGGTTCCTGATAGAACGGGCATATCAAACGACTTTTCGGTCGTTTTATTTGTGAGAGTAACGCTGTGTGAATCAGTCATGGCATCCTTCTTTTTTATTAAGAGATAAGGGCTTAGTAAATTTATATTTAAAATGAAACTATCAAAGCATTGAGAGAGCTGGTCTGTCATTTTAACAAAGCTTAACAAATCTCTCGCTTTAAATTAAACATAAAAGATTCGTTATAGAATATTGGTAGCCACCCCTTAAAATTTGAATACGATAAGTGATTATAAAAAAACATCACTGAAACAATAACTTACTAAAGCTATTGATGTTGATGTAATATTTTTTTGTTTTGGCTCTGGTTTAGTAAGCAAAGTTTCGCTATAATGGCGACTTCTACTGAAAAACGGTAATGCCTTGGTGGTGAAATCGGTAGACACACAAGACTTAAAATCTTGCGCCTTCACGGGCGTGCCGGTTCGATTCCGGCCTAAGGCACCATTTACCGGTTTAATACAGTTCAAAAAATTCATAGAACCCGCTACTGGCAACGGTGAGCGGTTTTTTTTATGCCTAAAGGGGCTTCAATGCTCTGATGTCCATGCTGTTACTTGCCAATGCAAAAACTGGAAAAAATCTTCCCCAACAAATCATCAGGGGTAAATTTTCCGGTAATCTCAGCCAAGCTGTTTTGTGCAAGACGCAAGTCTTCCGCAATTAACTCACCGGCAATATTGCCCTGAATTTGCATTAAGGCATTTTGCACTGATTGCTGCGCTTGAATTAGCGCTTCGATATGACGGCGACGGGCGATAAACACATTTTCAGTCGCAGCACTGTAACCCATCATTTCCTTCAAATGCTGAGTCAAAAGTTCCAGGCCGTTTTCAGGCTTAATGGAAAGATAGCAAACACAACCCGCTTCGGTTTCCATGATTTCAGGCTGTTTGCCAACCAGATCTATTTTGTTAAAAACCGTGGTCAGTTTGATATTTTCTGGCAGTTGTTTGAGCAACTCCGGGTCAGCTTGACCTTCCCGCGCATCTACCAACAACAAAATACAATCGGCCTTTTGCATTTCCAGATGAGCACGGCGAATCCCTTCGCGTTCAATCGCATTATCACTGTCGCGCAATCCGGCGGTGTCGATGATGTGTAGCGGCATCCCGTCAATCTGAATTCGTTCTTTCAGAACATCGCGAGTGGTTCCGGCAATATCTGTCACTATCGCGGCTTCATGTCCGGCTAAGGCATTCAACAGACTGGATTTTCCGGCATTCGGCTTGCCCGCTAACACCACGGTCATACCATCACGCAACAAGCGACCTTGTTGTGCGGTGTTTTGAATGCGTTGAATTCGACTGCTCAAATCGCGAATTTTTGTCTCCACAACGCCATCACCTAAGAAATCAATTTCCTCATCAACAAAATCTATCGCCGCTTCCACAAACATCCGTAATTCAGTCAGTTCGTCGACTAACTCGTTCACCTGTTCCGAAAACACGCCCTGCATGGATTTTTGTGCCGAACGCACCGATTGTTCTGTGCTGCTTTCGATTAAATCTGCCACCGCTTCAGCCTGTGCCAAATCGAGTTTGTTGTTTAAAAACGCCCGCTCAGTGAATTCGCCGGGATTGGCTAATCGCGCTCCCAGCGATAACACCCGCCGCAACAACATATCCAGAACCACCATGCCGCCATGCCCTTGCAACTCAACTACATCTTCGCCAGTGTAAGAAGCGGGAGCGGGAAAATAGAGACACAAACCGGAGTCCAGCAAGCTGCCGTCCTGTTCCAGAAAAGGTGAAAAATGGGCGTAGCGGGGTTTTAGTTCCAGACAGGTTAGCTCTGTAGCGATTTGCCGGGTTTTTGGGCCTGAAATTCTGATAATGCCGACCCCGCCGTTGCCGGAAGGTGTTGCGATAGCTGCGATAGTGTCTGTTGAAGTTGTCATCACAAAATAGAGGGTAAGTGCGGATAAAACGCAGGAGTTTAAGTATTTTGAATCACGATATTCGGAAATTTGCTGCTGAAATCTTTGGCCTTTAACGCCAGCTTTGCCGCCATTTTCCGGGCAATTTCGCGATAAATTTCTGCTTCCCGGCTCTCTGGTTCAGCCACAACGGTGGGTCTGCCTCCATCGGCATTTTCCCGAATCGCCCTATCCAGCGGCAACGAACCCAATAGCTCAATCTGGTTTTTCTCCGCCATGGCCAAACCGCCGCCTGAACCGAAAATCGCCTCTTCATGGCCGCAGTTGCTGCAAATATGCACACTCATATTTTCAATCAAGCCCAACACGGGCACGTTGACTTTCTGGAACATTCCCAACCCGCGTTGGGCATCGAGCAGGGCAATATCCTGTGGCGTTGTCACAATCACCGCACCGCTAACCGGAATCTGCTGTGCCAGGGTCAATTGAATATCACCGGTGCCGGGTGGCAAATCCACAATTAAATAATCCAGATTATCCCAGCGCGTATCACGCAGCAATTGTTGCAACGCATTCACCGCAATCGGCGCCCGTACAATCATGGCCTGGTCTTGCGGGATTAAATAGCCAATCGAAATGCTTTGAATGCCATAAGCGATTTTCGGCGACATGGTTTTGCCATCTTCGCTGGTTGGAAGCCCTGACAAACCTAACATCATCGGAATACTGGGGCCGTAAATATCGGCATCGAGAATTCCCACCGTTGCCCCCTCTGCCGCTAACGCCAAGGCCAGATTCACAGACGTTGTTGACTTGCCGACACCGCCTTTGCCAGAAGCCACCGCGATAATATTTTTGATATTGGCTTGCGGTTTTAAGTTTTGCTGCACCGCATGAGAGACAATATTGACTTCAACACTGACGTTGATTGTGCCGACACCCTCCAGAGCTTTCAAATGTTCCTGTACCGCATGTTGCAATTCCTTGAGATACGTTTTTGCCGGATAACCTAATGAAATAGTGACATTGACATTATTGCCGTCAATTGTGATGGACTTGACCGATTTTGCCGACAATAAATCCGTGCCGACGTTTGGGTCAATAAAGGTTTTTAACAGCTCCTGGACAGTTGCTTTTTCAATGCTGGACATTTTTACTCCATATAGATTTAAAGAGGGAAACCAAGTGATTTACCCAGAATGAAATCATTTTACAGAAAGCAGACCTAAAAAAGCTTTAGCTTTTTTTACCGCGCGGCTTTTATGCAATAATGAACATATCTTTTTTTTAATTTTTTAGTTTTTAACTCACCATGTCAAAACGCAAAATTCTTGCTACCAGCGCCTTGCCTTACGCCAACGGCCCGATTCATTTAGGGCATTTAGTCGAATACATTCAAACCGACATCTGGACCCGCTTCCAGAAACAGCGCGGCCACGAATGTTATTACATCTGCGCTGATGATACCCACGGCACGCCGATTATGCTGAAAGCCGACAGTTTGGGGATTAAACCGGAAGAATTAATTGCCAACACCTATCAGCAACACTTCGCTGATTTTAGTGAATTTGGCATTGTCTTTGACAATTATCACAGCACTCACAGCGAAGAAAACCGCGAATTTTCCAGTCTGATTTATAAACGCCTGCGTGACGGCGGCCATATCAGCTCTCGCAGTATCACCCAGGCCTATGACCCGGTGAAAGAAATGTTTTTGCCGGATCGTTTTATTAAAGGCGAATGCCCAAAATGCGGCGCGGCAGATCAATACGGCGACGGCTGCGAAGTGTGCGGCGCGACTTATTCTCCAACGGATTTGAAAAATGCGGTTTCAGCTGTTTCCGGCGAAAAACCGATTGAAAAAGATTCGGTGCATTATTTTTTCAATCTGGCAAATTTTACCCAAATGCTGCAAAACTGGACCACCGCCGGACATTTGCAGGCAGAAGTCAGCAACAAACTGGCAGAATGGCTGGGCGGCGGCTTACAGCAATGGGATATTTCCCGCGACGCGCCGTATTTTGGTTTTGAAATTCCTGATGCGCCGGGCAAATATTTTTATGTCTGGCTGGATGCGCCGATTGGCTATATGGCCAGTTTTAAAAACTTTTGTGACAAAACCGGGCTAAATTTTGACGAGTTTTGGGCAAAAGATTCCACTGCCGAGCTGTACCATTTCATCGGCAAGGATATAACCTATTTTCACGCCCTGTTTTGGCCGGCGATGTTGAGCGGCGCGAATTTCAGAACACCGAGCGCGATTTTTGTGCATGGCTTTTTAACCGTGAATGGCGAAAAAATGTCCAAGTCACGCGGCACCTTTATTCAAGCCCGCACTTATTTGAATCACTTAAATCCTGAATATTTGCGTTATTACTTCGCGGCAAAACTCAGCGCCGGTTTGGATGATCTGGATTTGAATTTCGATGATTTCAGTCAGCGGGTGAATTCGGATTTAGTCGGCAAAGTGGTGAATATCGCCAGCCGTTGCAGCGGTTTTATTGCCAAACGTTTTGAGAACAAACTTTCGGACAATTGTGCAGAGCCTGAGTTATTCCAGTCGTTTATTGATGCCAATGAAGAAATCGCCAAATTTTATGAAAATCGCGAATTCGGCAAAGCGATGCGCGAAATTATGGCGTTGGCAGATAAAGCCAACCAATATATTGACGAGAAAAAACCCTGGTTAATGGCGAAAGAAGAAGGCAAAGAAGCCGAATTGCAGCAGGTTTGCAGCATGGGGATTAATTTGTTCCGTGTGTTAATAGCTTATTTAAAACCGGTGTTGCCGTTAATGGCAGCCAACGTGGAAGAGTTTTTAAACACGCCATTGCAAGGCTGGATTAACGAAATGCAGCCGCTATTAGCTCATACCATTAATGAGTTCAAACCTTTGATGACAAGGGTTGACGCGGAAAAAATCGCCGCGATTGTGGCGGATTCGCAAGAAAATCTGGAAAAAACTCCAGCAGTGAAAGCAAAACAGTTTGACCCGATTGCTCCGGAAATTGAATACGATGATTTCTCCAAAATTGATTTGCGGATTGCCAAAATTGTCAAAGCTGAACATGTGGAAGGGGCGGAAAAGTTGTTGAAATTAACGCTGGATATTGGCGATGAAACGCGGCAAGTGTTTGCCGGGATTAAGTCCGCTTATGCGCCGGAAGATTTGCAGGGCAAATTGACGGTGATGGTAGCAAATTTGAAACCGCGCAAAATGAAGTTTGGGATGTCGGAAGGGATGGTGTTAGCCGCAGGGCCCGGAGGAAAAGATTTGTGGGTGTTGCATCCTGATGATGGCGCGGTGGCGGGGATGCGGGTGAAATAAGGATTGTGCAAAAACTGCAAAGCTACTTTTGAGAAAATATCATGCTGACTGAATTGCATCTTGAAAATTTTAAATCCTGGCGCGAGTTGGATATGCAGCTTGGGCGAGTGACGGGGTTGTTTGGGACGAATAGCTCTGGCAAGAGTAGTATTTTGCAGTTCTTGTTGATGTTGAAACAGACTTTAAGACACAGGAACAAAAAATGCTTGTTAATCAAGAAAAATTAGAAGTTGCTTTTAATGAGTTTGTTAAATATTTTGCTTCAGAAAAAGATGAGGTATTTAAAACGTTTAAAAAATCTGATTTTTTGAATCACCCAGAAAAAGGGCTTTGTTGCACAAATCAAATTTGTTCCAAGCCTCCCCAACCCCAAAACAGTTTTATGCTATAGCAACTGTCATGGGTGTGCCAAGATAAGTGAAACGATTTAATAGAGCGGCACGAATTTGTAACTCGGCCACCT